>NZ_JBEYYT010000181.1:0-16683 GCF_040645715.1 Spirillospora sp. NPDC046719
CGAGCGGCACGGCGCGTGGCGGCCGGTCGCCGACCGCCAGTGGAAGGCCATGACCGCCGACTGACCGGCCTCCGGGCCCGGGGGGGGGCGGGCCGGGGCCGCGGGAGGCGCCCCCCGCCGGCGCCCCCCCCCCCGCCCGCCGCCTTTGGTGATCCGGCTCGGTCGCTCTGCCGAAAGATCCCGTTGCGCCGCGGACGTTTGCCATCGGCGATATCCGGATGTCTATTCCATCCCTTTGTGAGAGCCCTGCAAGAATCTCTTTCCTGTGCCGCGCGCCCCCGTCAGAGGCCGCGGAGGATGAAGGCGAAGAGCGCGTCGGCGAGCGCCGCGTTGGCGGCCTGCGGCATGTCGCGCAGGGGCCCGTGGTTGCGGAGCATCGCCATGCCGTGGACGCAGGACCACACGGTGAACTCGGCGTCCGGGCGCCGCTCGGCCGGGAGCGCGCCCGCGGTGACGAGCTCGTCGAGAACTCCGCTCAGCACCGACAGCGGCGTCCTGCCCTCCGCGTCGCCGTCGGACAGGCCCTCGGCGAACCTGAGGTGGCCGGGGACGGCGAAGACGGTGTCGAACAGCCCCGGTTCGGACGCCGCGAAGCCCAGATAGGCGGTGCCGACGGCGCCGAGCCGCGCGACCGCGCGGTCCTTGCTCCCCGGCCGGGCGGTCACCAGCCCCAGCTCGTGGTCCATCCGCTCGACGAGCGACCGCATTGCCTCGACGCACACGGCGTTCAGGAGCGCGTCCCGGTCGGCGAAGTGCCGGTACGCGGCGTTGGGGGCGACGCCGACGATCCGGGTCGCCTCCCG
Organism: Spirillospora sp. NPDC046719; assembly: GCF_040645715.1. Lineage (NCBI taxonomy): Bacteria > Bacillati > Actinomycetota > Actinomycetes > Streptosporangiales > Thermomonosporaceae > Spirillospora > Spirillospora sp. NPDC046719. Next base: position 804 of record NZ_JBEYYT010000181.1, read on the forward strand.
CAGCGTCACCGCGCCGGGGCCGCCCGACCGGGCCAGCTCCACGCCCGCCTGGACGAGGCCCGACCGGACCACGCCCTTCGGCCGGCGGCCGCTCCGCCGCTCCGCGCCGGCCGCCGCGACGCCGTCCTCGCTCACGCTCCCGCCCCTTTCGCCGTGGCCGAGCCCCTGCCGCTCGCCGCATTTAGTGGACGGCGTCCACATAGCGGCGTAAAGTGGACGGCGTCCACATAGACGGGAGCCGCCGTGACCACCCTCGACACCCTCCTCGACCGGAACCGCCGCTTCGCCGCCGCGGGCCCGCCCGCGGACCTGCCATTGTTCCCCAGGCTGAAGACGATCGTGATCTGCTGCGTCGACCCGCGCGCCGACCCGGCCGCCGTCCTCGGCCTCGGGCTCGGCGACGCCCTCGTCATCCGCAACCTCGGCGGCAGGTTCACGCCCGCCACCTTCCGGACGATGGCGGCGCTCCGGGCGATCGCCGAGGCCGAGGGCACCGATCCGGGGCCGGGGTGGAACCTCGTCGTCCTGCAGCACACCGACTGCGGGATGACCCGCCTCCGCGAGCACACCGGCCTGCTGGCGGACGTCTTCGGCGTCGACCCCGCCGACCTCGGCGGCAAGGCCGTCGGCGATCCGGCGGCCGCGGTGGCCGCCGACGTCGCGGCGATCAAGGCGAACCCGTTCCTGCCCGCGGCGTTCCAGGTGTCCGGCCTCGTCCACGACCTCGCCACCGGCCTGGTCGACGTCGTCGTGCCGCCGGCCCCGCTCCGGCCCGGGGCGGACGCCGCATGATCGCCGGGAAGTAGGGTGGCGCCGACCGAGGGAGAGGAGCCGCCGCATGCGGCTGGGCATCACCATGTTCGCGACCGACCTGACCATGCCGCCGCACGAGCTGGCCAGGGAGGCCGAGGCTCGCGGCTTCGCCTCGCTGTACGTCCCCGAGCACACCCACATCCCGGTGGCGCGCAAGACGCCGCCGCCGACCGGCGACACGGCCCTGGCCCCCGAGTACGCGCGCACGCTCGACCCGTTCGTGGCGCTCGCCGCGGCGGCGGCCGTGACCGAGCGGATCACCCTCGGCACCGGCATCATGCTGCCCGCCCAGCGCGAGCCGATCGTCACCGCGAAGGCCGTCGCGACGCTCGACCGGATCGCGGGCGGCCGGGTCGCGCTCGGCGTCGGCTACGGCTGGAACGCCGAGGAGGGCGCCGACCACGGCGTCCCCTGGACGCGGCGGCGCGAGGTCGTGCGCGAGCACGTGCTGGCGATGCGCGAGCTGTGGACGCGGGACGAGGCGTCGTTCAAGGGCGAGTTCGTGAGCTTCGCACCGAGCTGGTCGTGGCCGAAGCCCGCCGGCCGCGTCCCCGTGCTGCTCGGCGGCGCTCCCGGCCCGACGCTGTTCGCGCACATCGCCGAGTACGGGGACGGCTGGATGCCGATCGGCGGCGCGGGCATCCGCGAGGCGCTCCCGGACCTGCGCCGCGCCTGCGCCGACGCGGGGCGCGACATGGTCCCGGTCGTGCCGTTCGGGACCGTCCCGAGCGAGGAGAAGCTCGGCTACTACGCCTCGATCGGTGTCGAGGAGGTCGTGCTGCGGGTCCCGGGAGGCGGCCGGGATGAGGTCCTGCCGGTCCTGGACGAGTACGCCCGCACCTACCTGTGACCCGGGGCCCCGGTCCCCGGGCCGCCGGCTAGCGGACCATCCGGAAGCAGAAGAAGGTCGGGAACCGGTAGAACTCGCCCTTGCCGGCCTTGACCGCCCCCAGGATCAGGAACACCCACTGGCCGATCAGTGCCTCCAGGTACGGGAAGACGATCGGGATCAGGAACGCGGGGGCCTTCGCGATGATCGCCGGCGGGACGCAGACCGCCATCACCGCCAGCAGATGGATCAGCAGCGTGATCTGCACGTTCAGCGCCTGCGCCGCGTGGAAGCGGACGAACGGCGACTCGCGCTTCTTCACCAGGTAGATGATCAGCGGGGCGAGGAACGAGATCACGAGCGTGCCGACGTAGGCGAAGATCGCCCAGGTGTTGTCGTCGTTGCGCGGCGGGGCGTACTGCGGCCCGTGCGGGACGCCCGGCGGCCCGTAGCCCCAGCGGGGGTCGTACGGTCCTCCGGGCGGGGGTCCCGGAGGCTGCCCGTACGGCTGGCCATAGGGCGGTGGCTGCTCGGTCACGGGGGCTTCCTTCGCGGCTGCGGGGGGTCGTCGCATGAATCATAAAGTGCGCCGCCTTCGCCGCCCGCTGAACGGCGGCGAACCGCGCCCCGCGACGGCCGCCGCCGAGGCCGGTTCGCGGCCGGATCCGCCCGCTGGCCGGGACCCGGCGCACCGGGCACCCCGCACCGCAACTTAGAATCTCGTTCGGCTCAGAAGGAGGCTGAATGAGCGGGGCGACCACCGAACGGCACATGCTCGGCGAGGACGAGGCGGCACCGCTGGCCGGGCTCGCCGCCCGGGTCCGCGAGCTGACCGAGGCGGCCGTCCTCACCGGCGTCGGCGCCGGCGAGGCGCGCGCCGTCGCGGACGAGATCGCCGCGCTCACCGAGCGGCTGCGGGCCGTGCGCCGCGACGCGCCGCCGTTCCTCGTCACCGACGGGCACCGCATGGACCGGCAGGGCGGCAACCCCGTCACCGGCGTCCTCAATCCCATCGCGCCGCCCGTCGACCTCGACGTCACGCCCGACGGCATCGTCCGCGCCGAGTTCACCCTCACCGACGTCTACGAGGGGCCGCCGTCCTACGTGCACGGCGGCATGTCGGCGATGGTCCTCGACCAGGCGCTCGGCATGGCCGCCGCGCAGACCGGCACCGGCGGGATGACCGCGACCCTCGAACTGCGCTACCGGCGGCCCACCCCGCTCGGCGTCCCGCTGACCGTCGAGGCCAAGGCCAGCCGCGTCGAGGGCCGCAAGATCTACGCGTCCGGGACGATCGCGGGCCCCGACGGCCGCGTCACCGTCGAGGCCACCGCGATGTTCGTCACGCCGCAGAACTTCGTGGTCCACGAGCGCTGAGCGCGGGCGGTCAGGCGGGCGCGCCCGCCTCCCGGACGGCCCGCGCCCGGGCCGGGTCCGGCAGCAGCGCGAGCGCGCCCAGCGTCAGCGCCGACGACACGACCATCGCGACCGCGATCGCCCACCAGCCGTAGTCGTGCAGCAGCCACGTCGCGAGCAGCGGCGCCGGGCCGCCCGCGATCACCGAGGCCAGCTGGTAGCCGATGCCCGCCCCGCCGTACCGCAGCCGGGTCGGGAAGCTCTCCGCGATCAGCGACGCCTGCGGCCCGTACTGCACCGCGTGCGGGATCTGCGCGACGACCACGGCGATCACCACCAGCGCCGCCGCCTTGGTGTTGATCAGCCCGAAGTACGGGAACGCGATCACCGCGATCAGCAGCGACCCGACGGCGTAGACGCGCCGTCCGCCGACCCGGTCGCCGAGATGCCCGGCCGCCGGGATCGTGAACAGCTCCAGCACCGCCGCCGCCGTCACCGCGCTGAGCGCCAGCCCCTGCCGCATCCCGAGGTCCTTATGGATGTACGTCAGGGCGAACGAGGTGAAGATGTAGAACGGCATCTGCTCCGAGCACCGCAGCAGCGCGCTCAGGACGATCTCCTTCGGATGCCGCCGCACGACCTCGGCGACCGGCACCCGCGCGACCTCCCGCTTCTCCACCACCTCGGCGAACAGCGGCGTCTCCATCACCCGGACCCGCACGAACAGCCCGACCGCGACGAGCACCAGGCTGAACAGGAACGGCACCCGCCACGCCCAGTCGGTGAACGCCTTGTCCGCCGACAGCGCGATGGCCGTCATCATCCCGGTGCCGAGGATCAGCCCGATCGGCACCCCGATCTGCGGCAGGCTCGCCATCAGCCCGCGTCGCCTCCGGTCGCCCCACTCCATCGACAGCAGCACCGAGCCGCTCCACTCGCCGCCGACCGCGATGCCCTGCAGGACGCGCAGCACCACCAGCAGCACCGGCGCCGCCGCGCCGATCGAGTCCGTCCCCGGCAGGACCCCGATCAGCGCGCTGGAGATCCCCATCAGCACCAGCGTGACGATCAGCATCGCCTTGCGGCCGAGCCGGTCGCCCCAGTGCCCGAAGATCGCCGCCCCGACGGGCCGCGCCGCGAACCCGACCGCGTACGTCGCGAACGCCGACAGCGTCCCCGCGTAGTCGCTCGACGCGGGGAAGAACACGTCCTTGAAGACGATCGCCGCCGCGGTGTTGTAGAGGAAGAAGTCGTACCACTCGATCGAGGTGCCGATCACGCTCGACACAGCGGCCAGCCGCACCTGCCGCCGCCGCTCGCCGCCGTCCGCCGCGCGGGCCCGCGCCGCGTCCCCGGGATCCAGGGCCATGGGAGCCGTCCCTTCCGACCGCCCCCGCCGGTCCCTGCCATTGTGATCACGGGGATTCCCCGGCCGCCCCACCCGGAAACCGCTTTCTCGACTCCCCGCCCGGTGACGTACGGGCCGACCCCCGCGGCAAGGCGGCTCTGGCCGGACGAGCGGTCGGGCGCGGGTTCGTCCGAAGCCCGGTTAGCCCAGTTGGTCGCGGCGGCGGGTCAGGTAGGCGGTCTCGGCGGTGTTGCCGGCCAGGTCGATGGCCTTGTCGTAGGCCGCGCGCGACTGCCGGCTCCGGCCCAGCCGGCGCAGCAGGTCGGCGCGGGTCGCGTGGTAGGCGTGATAGCCGGCGAGCTCGTCCTCGAGGCGGTCGACGATCGCCAGCGCCACCTGCGGACCGTCGAGTTCGGCGACCGCGATGGCCCGGTTGAGCACGACGATCGGCGAGGGGTCGAGGCGGACGAGCCGGTCGTAGAGCGCGAGGACCTGCGACCAGTCGGTGTCGCGGACGTCGCGGGCCGAGGTGTGCACGGCGTTGATCGCGGCGAGGATCTGGTACCGGCCCGGCGCGACCCCGGCGGCGGCAGCTGCCAGGCGCTCGCGCACCAGCCGGTGGCCCTCGGCGATCAGCGCCGCGTCCCAGGCTCCGCGGTCCTGCTCGGCCAGGGGGACCAGTTCGCCGCCGGACGAGACCCGGGCGGTGCGGCGGGCCTCGGTGAGCAGCATCAGCGCCAGCAGCCCGGCCGCCTCTCCGTCGTCCGGCATCAGGGCGTGGACCAGGCGGGTGAGCCGGATCGCCTCGGCGGTCAGGTCGCGGCGCACCGGGTCGGTGCCGGGGCCGGTGGCCAGGTAGCCCTCGTTGAACACCAGGTACAGCACGGCGAGCACGCCGGTGACGCGTGCTGGGAGATCCTCGGCGGACGGCACCCGGTAGGGGATGCGGGCCGCCTTGATCTTGGCCTTCGCGCGGGTGATCCGCCGCTCCATGGCGGTCTCGGCCACCAGGTGGGCGCGGGCGATCTCGGGGACGGTGAGGCCGCCGAGCATGCGCAGCGTCAGCGCGACGCGGGCCGGCATCGCCAGCGCCGGGTGGCAGCAGGTGAAGATCAGCCGGAGCCGGTCGTCGTCGACGGCGCCCGCGGGCTCGGGCGGGGCGGTGTCCCGCACCATCCGGGCCTCTTTGTGCTTGCCGTCGCGCTTGCTCTCACGGCGGATCCGGTCGATGGCCTTGCGGCTCGCGGTGGTGGTCAGCCAGCCGCCGGGATTGGGCGGGACGCCGTCGGCCGGCCACCGCTCGACGGCGGTGGCGAACGCCTCGGCGGCCGCCTCCTCGGCGATGTCGAGGTCACCGAACCGCCTGGTCATGGCGGCGACCACCCGCGCCCACTCGTCGCGGTGGGCCCGGGCGACCGCCTCGCCGACGTCGACCGCGCTCACCGGAACGGCCGTACCTCGATCTTCCGGTCGCAGACCTTCGACGCCTCGGCGGCGAGCTTGAGCGCCACGTCCAGGTCGGGCGCCTCCCACACCCAGACGCCGGCGAGGTACTCCTTGGACTCCAGGAACGGCCCGTCGGTGAACACCGGCCGCTCGCCCCGGTTGTCGACGACCGTGGCCGCGTCGGTGTCGGCGAGGCCGCCCGCGAAGACCCAGTGGCCCTCGGCGATCAGCCGTTCGTTGAACGCGCTGATGGCGGGCTGCCTGTCCGTGCTGCCGGGATCGCTCTTGTCATCGATCACGGAGACCAGGTACCGCATCTGAGGATCATCTCCTGTGGTGCCGCGAAGGCGTGGTCCGGTGGCCGGGGACGGCCGCCCGGTAGAGCCGAATTGTCACGTAGGACAGGCGGACCTGCCCAGCCCCTTCCCCCTCGCGTTGCGGCGCTGGGGCCCGTGCCGCCTCCGGCGGGCGGTCAGGCCGTGGTGGTGGCGGTTCGGCGGTCGTGGTCATTCCTCGATGGCGCCGCCCAGAGCGCGCAGATGGGCGCGGAAGGTCAGCGAGGGATCCTGCTCGCGTTGGGCCAGGTAGCCGTCGAACCGCAACTGGCTGCGAAGGGTGGTGCCGCTCCGGATCCGCTCGGCCTGGTGCCTCTCGATGTCACGGATCGCCTCCGCGCGGGCGACGAGGTCGCCCGCCGCATCGGCGGGGAGGAAGAGGACGCCGTCGTCGTCGCCGACGACCAGGTCGCCGCGGTCGATCGTCCACTCGCCCACGGCGGCCGACGTCAGCGCCTCCGGGTGGCGGTCATCGAGCCGTTGCGGACCGGTCGGGAGGGCGCCGGTGCTGAACACCGGCAGGCCGATCGCGAGGAGGTCGGCGGTGTCGCGATGCAGGCCCCAGATCACCACTCCGGCCACCCCCGCGGCCCGGGCCTCCAGGACGGCCAGGTCACCGACGCATGCCTCGTCATCGCGTCCGCCGTTGTCGACCACGAGCACGTCGCCCGGGACGGCGTGCCCGAACGCTTCGAAGAAGACGTCGACGCTGCCGGCATGGCGAGCGGGAAGGGCACGGCCGGCGATCCGGGCGCCGGGTGTCATGGGACGCACCGACGGGGGCGCGCAGCGCACGGGCACGCCCAGGCGCAGGCACGCGTCGGCGAGGTGGGCACTGGTCAGCGCGGCGCAGCGGCGGGCGAACTCGTTGTCGTCCATCGGTCACCGCGGCCAGAGGACGAGCTGGGTGCAGCGGAACACCGCGACCGTCCGGCCCTGGTCGTCGGTGACCGTGGCATCCCACAACTGCGTGGACCTGCCCCGGTGGACGGGCACGGCGCGGCAGTGCAGGACGCCTTCCCTCGCCGCGCCCAGGAAGTTCGTCTTCAGCTCGACGGTGGTGAACCCGTCGGCCCCGGCGGGAAGCGCGGCCATGCAGCCGTACCCGCACAGCGTGTCGGCGAGTCCGATGAGCGCGGCGGCGTGCACGAACCCGTTGGGGGCGAACAGCTCAGGCCGGATGGGGAGTTCTCCCGTCACCTCGTCGTCCGTGCAGGACGACACCCGCACGCCGAGGTGGCCTGGCAGCATGCCCCCGCCGAGCGCGGTCAGGCCGTCCGGGTCCCGTGGCACGGTGGAGACCGTCAATGTCCCTCTCCTTCCTCCGGCCCGGTGGTGTTCCCGGCCTGGTGATCCGTTCTGTTCCGGCGGCGTCGCGGCCGGGCCGCGGCGTCCAGCAGCGGGGCGAGCTCGGCCGCGGCGGCGTCCAGCGGACCGAGGTCGCGGCGTGCGCGGGCCAGCACGATCGCGCCCTCCAGCGTGGAGAGCATGAGCAGTGCCAGCGAGTCGGAGCGCGCGGCGGGCACGCCCAGCTCGATCAGCGCGGACGCGACGGCGGAGTGCCAGCCGTCGAACGCCCGGCTCACCGCGGCGCGCAGGTTCTCATTGACCGCCACCGTGTCCGCTGTGGCGGCCACCAGCGGGCAGCCGGCCGTGTAACCGGCCGAGCGGAACTGCCCGCGCCACTGGTCGACCATCGCGGTGAACAGGCCGCCGGGGGTGGGCGGATCGAGACGGTCCACGGCCCGGACCACCCGGCCCGACGCGTAGGCCGCCGCCCACAGCAGCGCCTCGGTGACCAGTTGCTCCTTCCCGTCCGGGAAGTAGTGCTGCAGCGACCCGCGCGGGGCGCCCGCCGCCGTCACCACCTCGCGCAGGCTGGTGCCGGACACCCCCTTGGTGCGAATCATCTCGGAGGCGGTGCGCACGATCCGCTCCCGCATCGAGGTCACTCTCGGCGGGCCCTGCCCGGCATCACTGGTCATGACAAGCGACATAATAGGAGAGGTGAGAGAAGAGGCCAAGGGTCGCGAGTCAAGCTAGCTCCCATGGAGTTCTCGCTCATCCGACTATGTCATCTGTCATGGTTGGCTCGGGCGCCGACCGGGAGTTCGCTCTTGCCTCCGAGCGGGGGACCGCGGCCGGAACGGACGTGCCGATGACCTCCCGGCTCCGCGTCACCTCCGTCGCCCGCAGCCGACCGCGTGTGCCCCGCACTCCCTGGCCGTGATTGGGTCGACCGTCGTGGAACCGCTGCGCACTCGCCCTCTCGATGAAGCCGACCTGCTGGCCAGGATGGAAAGGAACCTGGCCGAACACGCCTGTCACCTGCATCGGGGGATGAGGGGCGCCACCGTCGCGGAGACCGGCGATCTGCTGATCGCCGACAGCGGGCTCGACGACGACACGTTCAACATCGTCGCCGCGGCCCGGTTCGGCCCCTCGTCCGCCGCGGCGCGCATCGCCGAGACCGTCCGGGCGGTCGCCGGCACCGGCCGCGGCTTCTCCTGGTGGGTGGGCCCGGCCTCGACGCCTCCGGATCTGAGCGCCCGCCTGTCGGCCGCCGGCCTGCCGGCGACCGAGCACGAGACGGCGATGTGGGCCGAGCTCGATGGCACCCTGCCCCTCCCCGGAGCGGAAGGACTGGAGATCCGGTCGGTGTCCACGCCCGATCGGCTCCGCGACTACGCCGAGGTCGTCGCCGCGAACTGGAGCCCGCCCAGCGGCACTGTGCGCCGCTTCTTCGCCCAGGCGGCTCCGTCGGCACTCGCCGAGGACTGCCCCGCCCGTTACCTGGTCGGATACGCCGCGGGCCGTCCGGTGTGCTCGGCTGAGGTGTTCCACCACGTCGGCGTCGCCGGGATCTACAACATCGCCACCCTCGCCGGTCACCGCCGGCGCGGCTTCGGTGGAGCCGTCACCCTCGCCGCGCTCCACGCGGCCAGGGAACGCGGCCACGGCATCGCGGTCTTGCAGGCGTCCGAGGAGGGCGCGCCCGTCTATCGCCGCCTGGGCTTCCGCTCCTGCGGCCGATTCACCGAACACGCCGTCGATCCCCGGACGTCCGCTTCCCGCGCATGACCGATGGCCGGTGCGGGCGCTCCGTGCCGGCGCAGCAGCGGCGAGATGCTCGCCTCGCCGCCTCCGGGAGGGCACCGGAGGCGGCGGCCATCCGGCATTTCACGCCGAAAGGCGCAAAAGATCGGCCGTTGAACGCTCGGTAGCGGCGGCCAGGTCCGGGGCGAAAATTCCGAGCATATCCCGCGCCCCGCGCGGGCCGACCCCCGGGGAAATACGGGGTTCACGGCGGCCCATATCGCGATCTTCGTGCCGTGGACACCGAAACGCGCGATGCCGCATTCTGTGGTGAACCATCGTCGCCCGGCCGGCGTCCCATACGGTGGTTCGTCTTCACGCGGATGCGAGGTCCGGAGTTGATCGAGGCTTTTGTGCTCGGGGTGATCGGAAATGTCCTGAGCAATTACATCAGCGGTCTGCTGAGCAACAGGCAGACCGAACGGAACCGCGGGGAACTGGTGGCGCTCATCGAGAGCAGGATCAAGCAGAACCGGGCGCTGGAGAGCCGGCAGGCCATGGGCGTCGCGGTCCGCGAGCTCGACGCGGTGGTCGACAAGGACCGCGACCTGACCTGGCGGGACGACCGTCTGGTCATCCGGCCGTCCGGGCGGATCCGCAAGACGCTGCCCGAGCCGCAGGCGGCGCTGGAGGAACTCGTCAACAGCGTGACGGCCCGCCGCCGCGAACTGGGCCTGCCGCTCACCGGCGACGAGGCGGCCACCGGTTCGGCGGGCGCGGCGGGGACCGTTTCGGGTGGCGCGACGGCCGTTTCCGGCGAGCGGGCGATGGCCGGTTCCGGCAACGCGCCCGCCGCCGGTGATCTGATTCCCGCGGACGACTCCGCACCGGACGATTCCCGGCCCGATCTGCGCGCCGAGATTCTCGGGCTGCCGGCCGAGGTGCTGCGGGAGAAGGAACGGCGCCGGAGGGAATCGGGAACGTGACCGAATCGATCGCACGGCGTTTCTCCGACGTCGTCGGCCTGCATCTGATCGCCAATTTCCAGCCCGACGCGCGGCCGGGCACCCCGCTGCTCCTGGGCGTCCAGGGGCCGCCGGGCGAGGGAAAGACCTACCAGGTCGAGCGCATCCTGGAGAACGCCGGAATCCACGCCGTCCTGCTGTCCGGCGGCGAGCTGGAGAGCCCGAACGCGGGGGCGCCCGCGGCCCGGATGCGGGCCGCCTACCTGGAGGCCGGCGGCTACGCCGAGGCGGGGACCCCGGCGGCGGTGCTGCTCAACGACGCCGACGCCGCGATCGGCAGCTGGGGCGAGCTGACGCAGTACACCGTCAACACCCAGAACCTGATCACCGAGCTGATGCACCTCGCCGACTACCCGACCCGGGTGGAGGGCAAGCGGATGCGCCGGGTCCCCATCATCCTGACCGGCAACGACTTCACCCGCCTGTACGCACCGCTGCGGCGCAGCGGCCGCATGCGGATCTTCAGCTGGCGCATGCAGCCCGCGGAGCGGGCGGCGGCGGTTCACTCGCTCTTCCCCTGGCTGAGCGGGGAGCAGGCCGCCGACCTCGTGGGCCGCTTCCCCGACGAACCGATCTCCTTCTGGGCGGCGGTGCGGCGCCGCATGGACGACACCGCGCTCACCACCGCCCTCTACCGGCACGGCCTCGGCGACCTCGCCAGGAGCCTGATCTCGCGCAGCCGGGTCAGAATCGACGACCGCCCGCACCCGGTCGAGGACATCCTCGCCGTGGCCACGGGCATGGCCGCCGACACGGCACACGACTTCCTCTCCTCCTAACCCCCAAGGAACACGCATGGTCATCGCCAGGACCGCGACGTACACGGCGACCTACGCTCGCGCCGAACTGATCAAAATGCAGGTCGAACGCGTCCTCTCGCGCAGCTCGCGGGACCGCGACTTCGTCCGCCGGCTTCTCCTCGGCGTCGACCGGCGCTGGATCAAGGAGATCTCCGTCTACGGCCTCGACGGCGACGGCGCGTGCCATGTCGAGCTCTTCATCAAGATCGACTGGGAGCGGAACGCGGTGCACATGTCGGCCGGCCGGGACATGGTCCAGGTCGACGCCGGCTGGGACGGCGGGGTCTCCACCGAGATCGACCTCGCGCTGCAGAAGTTCGAGCTGGTCACCCGCGAACTCGGGCTCCGCAAGGTCGTCCACTCCCGGTACGCCGCCGGCGTCGACCGGGCCAGGGCCAACCAGGAGCTCGGCTTCCGCAACGCGGACCCCGTGCAGTGGCGCAGCGGCTTCTACGGCACCACGATGAGCATCCCCGAGCTGGACGAGGTCACCGTCGGCGTCAACCTGGCCGGGCAGGGCTGACCGCTCCACTCCACCCCGCTCGTCGCGCGCCGCCCGCGCGGTCCCGGCGCGCGACGAGCCGCGCGTATACCGGACGTGTACCGGCATCCGTCATCGTGCTCGCCGAGGCTCTGTCAGCGATCGGAGGAATGATGGACGGAGCGGCGACCACGATGATCCCTCCCGACGACGTGTCCGGCGCGGCCGCCCGGCACGGGCTCGGCGCGCTCTCCGACGTCCGGCGGGAGGTCACCGCGACGACCGCCGTCGTCCTCGGCGGCGCGACCGCGGCGGGATGCCTGCTGCTCATGTGGCTGCTGTCCCTCGTCCCCGGCTCCACGGACGTCTTCTCCTGGGTCCACTCGCTGGCCTACCCGATCCACTTCGTCCTGCTGATGGGCTTCCTCTGGGGGATCGTCTACGCGATCCGCGGCCTGACCGTCGGGTCCCGGGCGACGTACCTGTTCGACGGCGGCCTGGTCGCCAGGCGCCGCACCGGCCCGCTCGTGGTCGCCTGGGGGGACCTCGCCGTGGTGAAGGCCGTCTACAAGCGCAAGCAGGGCGACGAGGGCAAGGTCGCCGGCTACAAGGTCGAGGGCCGCGACGGCACGACCATCCCCGTCCCGCTGCTGCTGACCGGCGGCAGGGACGCCTTCATCGACCGCATCATCGCCGAGGCGCGCTCGCACGGCCGCCCGGTCACCTGAGGGAGAGCACCATGACCGAGCCGCAGCCCGCCCCGCACTACCAGCAGCCCCCGCAGCCGGCCCCGCACTACCAGCAGCCCCCGCAGCCCGCGCCGCAGTACCAGCAGCCGCCGCAGCCCGCGCCGCAGGACCCGCAGCCGCCGCAGGACCAGCAGGTCCCGCATTACCAGCGGCCGGCCCAGGACGCCCCGCACTACCAGCAGGTCAGCGACGAGCAACGGCGCATCTGGGACACCAAGGGCAAGCGCGGCATGGGCTTCGGCGCCGCGTGGTTCCTCGGCGGCCTGCTCATCACGCTGATCACCTACAGCAACGCGTCCGGCCCGAGCGGCGGCGTGTACGTCGTCGCCTGGGGCCCGATGCTCTACGGCGCGTACCGCCTCATCTCCGGCTACCTGATGGTCAAGAAGAGCCAGCAGTAGCGGCCGCGGACCGAGGGCGGGCGGCCGGTGCACGGGCCGCCCGCCTTTCCGCGCGCCCGCCCGGGGCCGTCTCCGCTCAGTACTCGTAGACCTTGACCGCCGGCGGGCGCTGGCCCCAGGTCGCCACGATCGACGACGTGTGCTCGTCGGTGAGGAAATCGACGCGCAGCCAGCCGTCCGCCTCCGTCACGCGCGTCTCGTACCCCGGGTTCGGCGTCGCCGACACCAGCTTCACGCGACCGCCCGTGAACGCCAGCGCCGCCTGCCCGCCGCGCGTCGCGAAACTGCGCACGTTGCCGGACGGCTTCTGCTTGGACGGCTTCCCGGACGGCGACGGCGACGGCGAGGGAGACCTGCTGGGCGTCGGGCCCTGGTCCTCGCCCGTCGCCGGACGCGGCGCCGACGTCGGCGACCCGACGCTCGTCGGCGGACCCGGCAGCGTGGACGGGCTGCCGTGGATGACCGGGCCCGCGATCGGCGGCGGAGCCGACCGCTCCGACACCGCGCCGCGCACGACACCGCGCACCCCGAGCCAGGACAGCCCCACCGCCACCGCGGTCGCGACCGCCCACGGGGCAACATACGACATCGCCCGACGCATCGACACATGGTGGCATACGGTTCCGGCATGGCGAGTGTTCTGGTTGTCGAGGACGACGCGAACGTCCGTACCGCCTTGATCCGCGAACTCAGCGCGCGCTCGCACGTCGTGCGCAGCGTCGGCACCGCGATGGACGCGCTCCGCGAGGTCACCCAGTCGCCGCCGGACGTGGTCATCCTCGACCTCGGGCTGCCCGACCTCGACGGAGCCGAGGTGCTGAAGATGCTGCGCGGGGTGTCCGACGTCCCGGTCATCATCGCCACCGCCCGCGACGACGAGCCCGAGATCGTCCGGCTGCTCAACGCCGGCGCCGACGACTACCTCATCAAGCCGTTCTCCGCCGAGCACCTCAGCGCCCGGCTCGCCGCGGTGCTGCGCCGCTCCGCGCGGTCCGGGCCGTCCGCCGAGATCAGCGTCGGCGGGCTGCACATCGACCTCGACCGCCGCGAGGCGCGGCTGGACGGCGCGCCGCTGGAGCTGACCCGCCGCGAGTTCGACCTGCTCGCCTACCTCGCCGCCCGGCCCGGCCGCGTCGTCGCCCGCCGCGAACTGCTCGCCGAGGTGTGGCGGCAGGCCTACGGCGACGACCAGACCATCGACGTGCACCTGTCCTGGCTGCGCCGCAAACTCGGCGAGACCGCGGCGAAACCCCGCTACCTGCACACCGTCCGGGGGGTCGGGGTCCGCCTGGCCGAGCCCGGCCCCCGCGCATGAGACGCACGCTGGTCCTGGTGTCCCTCGCGGTCACCTCGATGGTCGCGCTGGCCTTCCTCATCCCGCTCGCGCTGACCGTCCGGGAGATCGCCCGGGACCGGGCCCTGACCACCGCCGAGCGGCAGGCGAGCGCGCTCGGCCCCGTGCTCGTCGTCACCGAGGACCCGGCCGCCCTCGAACGCGCCGTCGCCAGCACCCAGGCCGGCGCCGCCGGACGCATGACCGTGCACATGCCGGACGGCACGCTCGTCCCGAAGCCCGGGACCGGCGACCCGTCGCCGGGTCCCGAGCAGCTCATGGAGGCGGGCCGCCGCGGCCGCTCCTACACCGCGCGCGTCTCCGGCGGGTACGCGCTGCTGCAGCCGGTGTCGCTGGACGCGGGCCGCACCGCCGTCATCGAGGTGTTCCTGCCCGACGGCGACCTCACCCGCGGGGTGTGGAAGGCGTGGCTGGTGATGACCGCCGTCGCCGCCGCGCTCGTCGCCGGGTCCGTCGCCGTCGCGGACCGGCTCGGCAACCGGATGATCCGCTCCACCCGCCGGCTCGCCGAGGCCGCCGCCGCGTTCGGCGACGGCGAGATGTCGGTCCGGATCGAACCGGACGGGCCGCCGGAGCTCGTCGAGGCCGGCCTCGCGTTCAACGCGATGGCGGACCACGTCGTCCAGCTGCTGTCCGCCGAACGGGAGATGGCCGCCGACCTGTCGCACCGGCTGCGCACCCCCCTCGCCGCGCTGCGGCTCAACGCCGAGGCGCTCGGGAAGGGACCCGTCCCCGACCAGACCCGCGAGGCCGTCGACCGCCTCGAACGCGAGGTCGACCAGATCATCCGGACGGTCCGGCGCCCCACCGGGCGCGGCAGCTGCGACGCGTCCAAGGTGCTCCGCGACCGCGTCGGGTTCTGGTCCGTGCTCGCCGAGGACGAGGGCCGCTCCTGCGAGCTGATCGGCGCCGAGGGCCCGGCGCCGCTGCCGCTGCCCGGCAGCGAGCTCGCCGCCGCCGTGGACGCGCTGCTCGGCAACGTCTTCCGGCACACCGCCGAGGGCACCGGCTTCGTCGTCACCCTGCACCAGGGGCAGGGCGTCACCGGCATCCTCGTCGCCGACGGCGGACCCGGCATCGCCGACCCGGACGCCGCCCTCAAACGCGGCAGCAGCGGCGGCGGTTCCACCGGCCTCGGCCTCGACATCGCGCGCCGAGCCGCCGAGTCCACCGGCGGCTACCTGCGCATCCACCGCAGCGTCCTCGGCGGCGCGCAGGTCCAGATGTGGTTCCGCACCAAGTGGCTGCCCCCGGCCCGCCGCTCCCGCCGCCTGGTCCGCCGCCGCCACTCGCGCACCTGATCAGTCCCGCACGTGGTCGCCCGTCGTCCCGTCGAGCAGCTCCCGGACGACGTCCATGTGCCCGGCGTGCCGCGCGGTCTCCTCGATCATGTGGATCAGCACCCAGCGCAGCGACACCGTCGGCCCGAACCAGGCCGTGCCCGTCGCGTCGAGGTCCAGCTCGTCGATCACCGCGTCCGCGCCGGCCCGCGCCCGCTCGTAGAACGCGAGGATCCCCTCGGTGGTCTCGTCCGCCTCGACCCGCAGGTCCATCTCCGGGTCGTCGTCGGACAGCGGCAGCGGCTCGGTCTCCCGCCCGAACGTGTGGCAGAACCAGAAGTACTCCATGGCCGCGAGGTGCTTCGTCAGCCCGAGCAGGCTCGTGCCCGTCGGCGTCATCCGCCGCCGTGCCCGCTCCTCGTCGAGCCCGTCGAGCTTCCACGGCACCACGTCCCGATGCCGGTCGAGGCTCGCCCGCAGGCTTTCCTTCTCATCGCCGAGAAAAGGCACATCCTTCATCGCTGGACCGTACCAGCGCCGGGGCGGCGCCCCCCCCGCCCGGCGCCCCCCCGCCCCCCCCCTGGGGCTCGGCGGTACCGAAGAACCCCAAGGCGGTCCCCGGGGCGG
>NZ_JBEYYT010000181.1:16693-17624 GCF_040645715.1 Spirillospora sp. NPDC046719
TACACCCCCCCAACACTAGCCCCACCCTCCCTGGCTGCAGCTCCCCCGCGCCGCGCCGGCGCCCGCCCGGACGGGCGCCGGCCTACCGCCTCAGTGGCAGTCGGAGTACCGGACGTACCACTTGCCGTTCCCGTCGCCGGTCTTGTAGTCGGCGATCCAGAACCTGTCCGGGAGCCGCACCCACAGGTACCCGTCCCTGCGCTGGACGGTGTCCCAGTCCGTGGTGACCTGGCTGTTGTGCGGGAGGATCCGGACGACCTTGTACTGCAGCCCGGGCCCCTCCCGCAGGTTCAGCCCGCCCGACGGGAGGACGCGCCCGTGGCACCACCGCTGCCGCAGCTCGTCCCGCACCATGAGCCGGTGCATCGCCTTCCCGGCGCCCTTGCGCCCGACCTTGATGCCACCCGTCCCGTGCCCTTCCTCGGCATCACGCGGCGGCTTCGCCTGAACGCCCCGCGCCGACTGCTGCGCCTGCCGCAGCGGCTGCTGCCGCTCCGCCGCGCCCGCGACCGCCCCGCCGCCGCTGAGCGCCGTCCCCGCCAGAGCAACACCGGCCACCGCCGCGCCGCCCCTCACCCGTACACGCATCTGTCCCTCCAGTCCCGTACGAACGACACGCTCGAACGCTACTCAGCGTGACAGACGCGCAGCCCAAAGTAACAGCACCAATCGGCTCGCCTTCCCTTCCCACCCTTTCCCTCCACCCCAGATAAGCCCTCCTCAGCCCTTCCCTAAGTGAGGCTTAAGGGGGTTCTGGGGTGGGCGGGGGCGGCTTAGCGTTGGGCTTGTTCACATCGGAAGACGGCGGAGGTGCACAGGCGGAGAGCAGAGCGAACGTCGACTGAGGTTCCTGTTTGAGACAGGTCTCTGGCCCGCACGGCCCCGTTACCCCGCACTGGGGCCGTGCGGGCCAGAGGCCTTTCTCAGTCGC
>NZ_JBEYYT010000182.1:0-17566 GCF_040645715.1 Spirillospora sp. NPDC046719
GTGAGCACCAGGCGAGGCCCGCATACCCGGCCGGGATCCTCGCGGGCCCCGGCCGGGCGGCGTTCAGGGCGTCACGATGGCGAAGTTCGGCTCGGGCGCGTCGATGACGCCGAGGAGCCGCCGTAGCGCCGCGCCGTCGCCGGTGGTGGTGATGCCGGCGACGTCCTGGCCGCTGACCAGGGCGAGCAGCATCGGCTTGGTCAACGCCAGCGTCAGGTCGGCGCCCTGCGTGCCTTCGGCGATCCTGCGGTGCATGAGCGCCCCGTTGGACAGCGACATGCGGTACCGGTCGCCGGAATCGGTGAACTCCCAGTCGATGGTCAGACGCTCGTCCCACGCTTTGGGCCCGTTGACGCGTATGGCCAGGGAATCGAAGACCTGCTCGACGCTCAGGCCGGCAGCCATTCCGCCGGAGATACTCGTCGGAACGGGCTGGATGCCCTCGCGCAGCTCCATCGCGCCGGTGAGGTAGAAGTTCCGCCAGGTCCCGTTCTCCGCGCCCTGCCCGAGCCGCTGGTATACGTCGGCGAGCGCGGATTTGGCGTCGGCGTTGTCGGCGTCGGCGAACACCACGTGGTTCAGCAGCGTCGCGGCGAAACGCAGATCCCCGTGGGCCGCGTAGTCGCGCGCCATCGCCATCACCTTGGACGCGCCGCCCATGCATTCGACGTACCGCTTCGCGTTCTCAACCGGCGGATGCTCCCACAAGTGCGCCGGATTGCCGTCGAACCAGCCCATGTAGCGCTGGTAGATCGCCTTGACGTTATGGCTCATCGAGCCGTAGTAGCCGCGCGCGTGCCATGCGTTGGCCAGCTCGGGCGGCAACTCCATCATCTCGGCGATCTCGGGGCCGGTGAAGCCCTGGTTGAGCAGCCGCAGCGTCTGATCGTGCAGGTAGGCGTACATGTCCCGCTGCTGGGACAGGAACGCCACGATGTCCTCGCGGCCCCACGTCGGCCAATGGTGCGAGGCGAAGGCGACGTCGGCCCTGTCGGCGAACAGGTCGATCGCCTCGTCGAGGTACCGGGCCCATACGCGCGCATCACGGACGACCGCGCCGCGCAGCGTCAGGATGTTGTGCTGGTTGTGGGTGGCGTTCTCGGCCAGGCACAGCGCCCGCCGGTCGGGGAACAGGAAGTTCATCTCCGCCGGGGCCTCCGTGCCCGGCGTCATCTGGAAGACGATCCGCACCCCGTCGATGACCTCTTCCTGGCCCGTGCGGGTGACGTCCATGGTGGGCGGGACCAGCGAGATCCTGCCCGACGAGGCGGTCTGCCCGAGCCCGGTCCCGATCATCCCGTCCGCGCTCTTCTCCAGCATGACGCCGGTGTGGTAAAAGCCCCGGCGACCCATCGCGATGCCCGCGTAGACGTTCTCCGAGACCGCGTGATCAAGGAACCCTTCCGGAGCCAGGATCGGCACCCCATCCGGATTGCCGGCCTCGATGACGCCCTCGGCGCCACCGAAATGGTCGACGTGGGAATGGGTGTAGACGAGTCCGGTGACGGGACGCTCTCCGCGATGCTGCCGGTAGAGCGCCAGCGCGGCCGCGGCCGTCTCGACCGACACCAGCGGGTCGATCACGATCACACCCCGGTCGCCCTCGACCAGCGTCATGTTCGACAAGTCCAGGCCCCGGACCTGGTAGATCCCGTCCGCGACCTCGAACAGCCCCTGCTTGGCGCACAGCTGCGACTGCCGCCACAGCGACGGGTTCGCCGTCTCCGGGCACGGGCCGTCCAGGAAGGCGAACGCGTCGTTGTCCCAGACGACCTTCCCCTCCGCGTCCTTCACCACCGCGGGCGACAGCGAGGCGACCAACCCCCGCTCGGCGTTCTCGAAGTCGGTCCGATCCCCAAAAGCGAGCTTCTCCATAAGGAGTGACTGTCCAACCGAAAACCGCCGTAAAGCCCCCACCCGGCAAAGACCTCCACCGTCCCGCCGGAACCCTGACGGCCGCGCCTGGTTCTTCGGAGTCGTGATCAGGTCTCTCGTTCGAGGTCCGCCGCGTCGGGGACGGGGCCGCCGCCGTTGGGAATCCAGCGGCCGGAATCGCGCCATTTGACGGCTTCATGGAAGCCGTGTGCGGCGGCGAACTCCTGGAACCAGCGCCCCTCGGGGGAGTGCCGGGTGATGCCGTCGAACAGGGTGGCGAGGATCTGGGTTCCGTGCAGCCCCATGTTGTCGTAGGCCTGGTTGATCATGAGTTTCTGCATGGCGAGCTGGTTGATCGGGACTCCGGCGATGCGGTCGGCGAGGGCCTCGACCGCGCCGTCGAGGTCCTCGGCGGGCACGGACTCGAGGACCAGGCCCCAGTCCGCCGCCGTCCGGCCGTCGATGGTGTCGCCGGTGAGCAACATCCGTTTGGCGCGTTCGGCGCCCAGCCGGTAGACCCACATCGCGGTGGTCGGGCAGCCCCAGACCCGCGCCGGCATGTACCCGATCCGCGCGTCGTCGGCCATGACCACCAGGTCGCACGACAGTGCGATGTCGCTCCCGCCGGCCACCGCGAACCCGTGCACCTTGGCGATCGTCGGCTTGAGCGACCGCCACAGAGAGAAGTAGTCGTCGGTGAACGACTTCATCGCCGTGTAGTCCTGGATCGGATCCCAGACCGGGTTGCCGCCGGCCCCCTGCGTCCCCTGGCCGTCCTCGGCGGAGATCTTCAGGTCGTATCCCGAGCAGAAGGCGCGGCCGGCGCCTTGCAGCACGATCACGTGCACGTCGGGGTCCTGGTTCGCCCGCCGGACGGCGGCGGCCAAGTCCCCGGGCATGGCGAAGTCGATCGCGTTGAGCCGTTCCGGCCGGTTCAGCGTGAGGTACGCCTTGCGATCCCTGCTCTCGTACAAGACCGTCGACATGCAGACTCCTGTCCGTCAGTGCGGGAACCGGCCGGCGCCCTGCGAGCGAGGCCGCGATGAGACGCCGCCCTTGGTGCATTACCGAAATTCTCCATGCGATTGAGAAATGTAACATCCGGCGGGCCGGCCGGCATCAGGTGAGCGGATCTCGAAGGCGTCGCCGATGCCCCGGACACCGGGACGCCGGGACCGCGGGTCCTCTCTCCATGTGAGGGTGCTGGATCGGCCGTCGAGGTCGGCCGGCGAGAGGGAAGCTCATGCCCCAGGCAGCAGCGATGGCGTTCCGGGCAGGAGGTGTCTGGACCAGAGCTGATCGAGCCGATGATCGCACCCCACCGACGTACCGCTCACCACTACCACTCGAGCCGTCCTGTCCGAGGTCGGCGACCCCTGCACGGGTCGGCCGGCTGTGTGAGCTCGTCAACGGCCACGCCCCGAACCTGGGAGCGGCGCTGCTGGCGGCGCTGGAGCCGCAGGACCTGCCGCCCGATTCCATGGAGATGACGCCGGCGCAGTTGCTCGACACAGCGCTGCGCACGTCGGTCGCGGCGATCGGATGCGAGCATCTGGTCTTCCCGCGCTCGTGCCGCCGGCGTCCCATGCGAGCACATCGCGGCCACGATTCTCCCCGCCACCCCTCAGACCGTCGAGGACACCTATGATCCGGACCTTCTCGCCGCGGTCACATCCCCTGGGCCAGCCCATCTCGATCCGCCCACTTGCCGACCCGGCCCTCCTACGCGGTTTCTGGGGCGCCATCCAACTCGCCGCCGACCTTGCGCCATTGCGCGGCGCCCGCACGCCCCATTCCGGGGGTCTCGTTGAGGCGCTGTGAACCTCCGCCGAGCCGTGCCCAAGGACACCGGGCAATCGAGAATCATCGTGCCCATTCCAGGCAACTGTGCCGACCGCGGCCACAGCACCCACGACTGGGCCCGGCGCGTGCGAGGGCATCGATGTCATGACGCGCATCGCTCGACTTCAGGCGTCCACCGGCATCGCTGGTCAAGCATTTGCCGCTCCAGGCAGGCTGCGGGTCGGCGGCACTCTCGGTGGGTCTGATCGGAAGGAGCACTCCTCGTGGTTGAGGAGAAGGAACGCGGGGACGCGGCGGCCGAGCCGGCTCCCGTGCGGGAACCGAAGGGGCGCTGGGCGGGGTGGACGATGAGTGTGCCCGGGGGGCGCCTTGGCGGTGGTGGTCCTGGTGGGCGCGGGCGTGTGGTGGTTCAGCCCCTGGGAGCACATGACAGGTCTGCACGGCGCGCCGCCGAAAGCGGCGGGCAGAGTCCCGTTCGAGGGGGAGCGGTTCTTCCGGGACGTCGTGGACCTGGTTCTGGCCGGGGGCGCTCTGGTGGAGAGGCACGGCCGGGGGTGCGGGCACCCGCGACCATCGATGTGGAAGACCCCTGCATCACTATGGTCGCCGTGCTGTCGACTGCCGACCCGTGCGGTTCTGCGCCGCTCTGCCAGCTCTACCGTCCGCGCTGATGACGCTCTGTGCCGGCTACTGCCGCTTGGTTCTGCGACATAGGAGCAAACAACGAGCGAACATGGCCGTGAGCTGGCACCCGTCATTTGGTGTCTTCGAACCGACCGAGAGCAGCTCACCAGATCCTCAGGCTCAGGGGATGCAGCAGGGAATGAGTCGAATGTGCGGCCCAGGTCGAAAGCCCGCATGTCGCCCGGCGGCCATTCCATCGCCACACCATGCAGGGCTGTGTCAGATGTAGTAGCCGTCGATCGGGACTCGGGCCTCGTCGAAGAGGGCGGGCCCCTCCTGGGAGACGCGGGGAAATCCGCCCTTCGGGTTGAGCTGGGCATGCTGCTCGGCGGAGAGGGCGTAAACGACTCGGCCCAGGCCCGAGCGGTTGATCGCGCCGGTGCACATGCCGCAGGGCTGGCAGCTGGTGAACATCGTCGTGGTGGCGGCGGTGGCCGGATCGAGCTCGCGGGCCGCCCAGCGGGCCAACTTCAGCTCGGGGTGGGCGCTGATGTCCCGGTCGGCGCGCACCGTGTTGTGCTCCTCGACGAGGATGGCGCCATCAGGGCCTGCCAGCAGCGATCCGTAGGGGGCGTGGCCGGCGGCGCGGGACTTGGCGGCGAGGTCGATGGCCCTGCGCAGCAGGCGTTCGTCGTCGGGTGTCACGGGTGTTCCTTTTGGTGGGCGGCCACGGTGGCAAGGGCCTGCCACGCGGTCTCGGGGTGGTGGGTCTCATCCGGGTCGCCGAGGTAAGGGTCGAGCAGGACGCTCTCGGCGCCCAGCAGGCGCAGGTGTTCCAGGTCGGCCATCACCTGGTCGATCGTCCCCTCGCCCGCGCGGCGTTCGGTGAGGGGCTCGGCGGTGAGACGCAGCACGATGCGGGGAGCCAGGGCGGGGGCCGGGCGGCTCTCGGCCGCGGCGATCGTCCTGAGCCGCTCCACCGCCTCGTCGAGCCAGGGCATGGTGAAGCGGAGCGGGTGCCACGCGTCGCCGAGGAGCACGGCGCGGCGGAGCGCGGCGTCGCTGCTGCCGCCCACCCAGATGGGGATGTGGCCGCTCCGGTAGTCGTCGGCGTCGTTCCAGGCGGACCTGAGGACCTGGAGGTGCTCGTCGGTGAGCCTGCCGCGGTCTTCGAAGGGGACGCCGAGCGCCTCGAACTCCTGCCGCGCCCAGCCGACGCCCACGCCGAGGACCAAGCGTCCGCCGCTGAGCCGGTCGAGGTTGGCGGCCATGCGGGCGACCAGCAGCGGATGCCGGTAGGGCGCGACCAGCACCGTCGTCCCCAGCCGTACCCGGTGAGTGACGCCCGCGAGCCACGACAGCGTGGTGAAGGGTTCGTAGAAGGGGGCCGGGTACTGCTCGGCGACATCGGGCGTGACCGCGACGTGGTCGGAGACCATCAGCAGGTCGAAGCCGAGACCCTCAACGGTCTGAGCCCAGCCGCGCAGCCTCTCCGGATCGGTGCCGGGCCCGAAGTTCGGAACGTTGACTCCAAGTTTCACGGGGGTCAGGCTATCCAGCTGATCGGGCCTATCTGAAGGGAGTCGGCCCGGCGTAGCCACGGTCTGGCCGTGGATCTGACGGTATTTTGGCCCCGTGACCGAGAATCTTGACGCGACCGACTGGGCGATCCTCACCGAGTTGCAGCGCGACGGCCGGATCTCCCTCACCGAGCTGGGAAAGCGGGTCAGCCTCAGCGCCTCGGCCACCACCGAGCGGGTCAGGCGGCTGGAGTCGGCAGGTGTCATCACCGGCTACCACGCCCGCGTCGATATGGCGAAGGCCGGGCTGCCGGTGTTGGCCGTCGTACGCCTGAAATATCCAGGTAACCGGCACACTCCGCTGCACCACCTCCTCCAGGAGCGCGAGGAGATCCTCGAATGTTTGCGGACCACCGGCGAGGACTGCTACGTGCTGAAGATCGCCGCGACTTCCATGGGGCACCTCGAGGAGGTCGTGGACGAGCTGCTGGAACTCGGCAGCACCACCACCAACCTCGTCTACAGCGAGCCGCTCCCTTATCGCGGTCTGCCGGCCCATCCGGTCGAGCCGTGAAATCCGCCGGGCTCCCCGTCCTGGACATGTCCATCGCGATCAGGCTCATGGCGGTGTGCAGGCGTTCCCGTCCACCGGGGAGGAGGCTGAGCCGCACGTCCAGCCCCGGCCCCCTCAGCGGGTCCGGGCCCGCCGCGGACATCTCCCGCGCAGCGCCTTGAGCGTGGCGCGGATCTCCTCATCACCCGCCTTGCGCAGGTCGTGGACGCGAGGCCGCAGAATCACGCCGGGCGCGCCGGGGGAAGGACGTACTGCGTTCTGTCGGCGGTGATCCGGGCCCGGAGGGTCGGCTGGTGCAGCGCGAGCCGGTGCAGTGCGTCCGCCGGCGTCCATCCGGTGCAACGGCATGTCGGCGTAGAAGTGTGCCGAGTCGCACGACAGCTCCCATTCGCCGTGCTGCCCGAGGAAATAGCCCTGCTGCAGCGGCATCAGGGGAAAGGGGCGTCCGGGTCGGCGCGGTGCTCGATCTCCACCGGCAGCGCCCGCACGGTCCCGCTGTCCCCGCTGCGGCGCGTGACCAATCGGTAAGAGCGGGTGATCTCCACCGTGACCTCCGACAGGGCCAGCCCCACCGACAGTCTCCGGAGGATCAGCGCGGCCATGCGAACGGTCAGCACCGAGTCACCGCCGAGGCGCAGGAGGCTGCTCTCGCCGTCGATCCGGTCCGGGGACAGGCCGAGGAGTTCGCCCCGGATCCTGGCGAGATCCCTTGTGATCGCAGCGGAACTCGGTGCCGTGGTGGGGGCTGCGGTGGACGATGCCACTCGGCTCTCCTCACACGATCCGCATGGTGGCTAGCAGCTGCTTGGGGCGTCGGTGCGGCATTCGCCGCAGACGCCGTAGACCTGCTCGACCCGGAAGGCGGCGGTGGCAGGCCGCCCGTCCAGCCGGTCCTGGATGCGGGCCGGCTCGATTTCCAGGACCAGTCCGCAGACGCGGCAGACCAGATGGACGTGCGACCCGCCACCGCAGCCGAGATAGACGGTCTCGCCGCCCTGCTCGAAGGCGTGCACCAGACCCGCGCGGTCGAGCGCGGCAAGGGCGCGGTAGACGGTGGTGAGACCGACCTTCTCGCCGTGGGCGCGCAGGTCCGCGTGGAGTTCGTTCGCGCTGCGCGGTTCCGCGCTGCGGTCCAGCGCCTCGATCACCAGCTTCTGCCGCGGCGTCGCCGGCGCACCGGGCCTGCGCGGTTTGCGGGGGGTCTGGGGCACGGCGGCCACCGGTCAGGAAGGCGGTCGCGCCGCCCGGCGCCTCACCGGGCGATTCCCCGCGGCGCTCCTGCCGCGGGGCGCGAGCCGTAGGGGAGCAGCGCCATCTCGCGGGCGTTCTTGATGGCCCGGGCGAGTTGCTTCTGCTGCTGGACGGTCACGCCGGTGACGCGACGGCTGCGGATCTTGCCGCGATCGGAGATGAACCGCCGCAGCAACTCCACGTCCTTGTAGTCGATGTAGGTCACGCCCTGCAGCGGGTTCGACTTGAAGTGCCGGTCGGAACGGCGGGACCGGGGGGCGGTCATGCGGGCCTCCTCAGCGCTCGTAGGAAATGAGGCCGTCGCGGTAGGCGCGGACCAGGTTGCGCGGCACCATCACCTGCCGTCCTTCGACGGTGACGGTGACCAGGTCGGGACGTGTCGCCTTCCATTGCGAGCGGCGCTTGCGGGTGTTGCTGCGGGACTTCTTGCGTTTGGGGACGGCCATCGCCTGTGTCCTTACCAGCTCGACTTGGTGACGCCGGGGAGTTCGCCGCGGTGGGCCAGTTCCCGGAAGCGGATCCGGGACAGGCCGAACCTGCGCAGGTGCCCGCGGGGGCGTCCGTCGACGGCGTCGCGGTTGCGGACGCGGGTGGCGCTGGCGTCGCGCGGCTGGCGCCGCAGTTCGCGGGCCGCCGCCGCGCGGATCTCCTCGGCGGTGTGGGGGCTGCGGACCAGGCGCTTGAGCTCGGCCCGGCGGGCCGCGTGCCGGGCGACGGTCGCCCTGCGCCGCTCATTCGCGGCGATCTTGCTCTTCTTGGCCATCAGACCTTCTCTCCTCGGGCGCGGATGCGGGCGACGGCGGCCTCGATGCCGATCTTGTCGATGGTCCTGATCGCGCGGGCGGACAGCCGCAGCCGCACGTGCCGGCGTTCGCTCGGCAGCCAGTACCGCTTGGTCTGGATGTTGGGGTCGAACCGGCGCGGGGTGCGGCGGTGCGAACGGGACACCTTCTTGCCGAAGCCCGGCCGGGCGCCGGTGAGCCGGCAGCGCGCGGGCATCAGCGTTCCTCCCGGTACAGCACGTGCCTGCGGACGACCGGGTCGTACTTGCGCAGGGTCAGCCGGTCGGGGTCGTTGCGGCGGTTCTTGCGGGTGACGTAGGTGTGGCCGGTCCCGGCGGTGGAGCGCAGCTTGATCACCGGCCGCAGGTCGTTGCGGGCCATCGAATCTCCTCTCGACTCATGGCATGATAGCGATAATCATTTTCATTCGCGAGTGGAGGAGTCCCCATGTCGGTACCCGTCGTGCTGGTGGCCGGGCTGCACGGCACCGCCCGCGCCGCCACCGTCGACCGGTTGCTGCGCGAGCACCCCGGCGCCGTGGCGATCCACCATGACCTGCGCGACATCACCGGGGGACTGGTGGTCCGCACCGTCCGCGACGCCGGCACCGTGCGGGAGCGGGCGGTGATCCGGCTGGAGCACGGATGCGTGTCCTGCACCGTCCGCCAGGACCTGATCCCGGAGGTGCTCCGCTACGCCGGGAGCGCCTCGCTGCTGGTGGTGGACCTGTGGGATTGCGTCGAGCCGAGGACGGTCGCCGAAACCCTCGGCCATCCCGAATGGAACGGCGAGATCCGGCTCACCGGCGTGCTGACCGCCGTGGACGCCGAGCTGATGCCCACCGACATCTGCCGGGGCGAACGGCTCGCCGACATCGGCAAGGCGGGCGCCGCCACCGACGAGCGCTACCTGGCCGAGGTGCTGGCCCGCCAGATCGAGTACGCCACCGCCCTGATCGTCCCGGAGGTGCTGCCCGCTCCGCTGCCCCCGGCCGACGAAGGCGACCTGGACCTGTGCAGGGAGGTGCTCGAGCACCTGGCGCCGACGACGCCGGTCGTGCTGCCCGGCGAACCGCTCCCGGCCGTCGGCGGCCCGGCCCTGTGCGTGCACGAGCTGGCCGCGCGCGTCGACCCGGCCACCGCCCGGCTGCCGTGCCGGCTGCACACGCCGGCGGTGGACACCGTGGTCTGGCGGCGCACGGCGCCCCTGCACCCGGCGCGGCTCTTCGACGCCATGGACGACCTCGCCACCCGATCGGTGCGCAGCCGAGGGCGGTTCTGGGTCGCCAGCCGTCCCGACCGGATGCTGGCCTGGGACGCGGTGGCCGGCATCGTCGCCGTGGAGGACGCCGGTCCGTGGCTGGCCGCGCTCCCCGTCGCCGCCTGGACCAAGGCCGATCCGGCCCGCAGGGTCGCCGCGGCACTGGACTGGACGCCCGAGCACGGCGACCGCGTCCAGCACCTGGTCTTCACCGGTCCCGAACTCGACCACGACCGGATTCACGAACTGCTCGACTGGTGCCTGCTGCGCCCCGGCGAGCCCACCGCCGACCTGGACGATCCCTTCGCCGAGGTCCTCGACCTGAACCCGACCGCCACGTGACCACCGTCCGCCTCGCAGCCGGCGCGAAGGGAGAACCGTGCAACCCATGACCGTCCTGCTCTGCCGTGCGTCCTCCTGCCCGGACTCGCTCTCTCTGCTGGAGAATCTGCGGGAGACGATCCGCGACTGCCCGCACGGTGTCCTGGTCACCACCGGATGTCTGCACAGCCGTGTCGTCCGCGCTCACCTATGCCGACTCCCGGGGGCGACGGTGACGGTGCAGCCCTGCACCCGGGACCGCCGCCCGGTCGGCTCCGCCGTCCACATCGGGCCCATCCGTTCGGCCACCGACGTCGCGGCGCTCTGCACGTGGCTGCGCAGCTCCGACCACGACCCGCAGGGCCTCCCGGCCCGGCTGCGGCGAGCCGGCCCCCGCCGCACCGCACCGCTCAACTGAGCCGCCGACGCCCGAACACCTCTGGACGAAGCGCCTTCGCAAACCAAGAACCAGGACGTGTGGCACGCGGCCCGACCCTCCGGGCCGCCCGTCGGCTCGGCCTCCGCCACCTCGTGACGACCGAATGCCACCATCTAGCGCACTCGCGATCCCCATGGCAGGTTCGACCTGACCTCAACATTCCAAGAGCCCTCCCCGGCCACGTTCGGCGATCCCGTGAACCACCGCCCAGGTGCTGCGATCCGATGGACGGCTCCGCCTGCGACTGGACGGTCGAACGATCCGCAACGCCGCAGGGCACGGCGACCGGCGCGTTTCACCGTCCGTGGACGGCGCGGTGGTAGGCGAGGGCGGCGGTGAACGGGACGCCGCAGACGACCGCGGTGCCGGCGCCCGTCGTGACCTGGGAGTGCAGGGAGAGGGAAGGGCCCGCGGTAGCGGACGCCGCCCCGAGCAGGGCGGCCAGGAGCATCGCGGGGACGATGCGCTGGATCAGGACGAGCGCCGCGGCGGCTGGCCTGCGATCAGCGCCAGAGGCAAGGTTGCGCCGATGGCGGGGACGTCGGTCATGACGGTGACGGCGATGAGGGCCGGCAGCATCCCGTCGATGAGCCCGCCGCGGTATCCCCACGCCCTCATCGTGAGGGGGCGTTGAGGTCGGCTCCCGCGACGGAGGCGGCGACGATGTCGAGAAAGGCGACGTGACCGAGGGCGTGCGTGAAGAACGCCAGGCGCCGCAGCACGACCTGAACGCCGAGCACTCCGCACACCACCGCGGTCAGGACCAGTTCCACCAGGGCACGTCCGGCGAAACCGGTCATCGGCCACGGCACCCGTCGACGGCGGGCTCGGCAGCGGTGATCACGAGGCCGCTTTTTCGGACGCGGTCGTCACCGGCGGCCGTGTGCCGCTCTCACGTTGATATCCGCTTTGCCGGCTGCGCAGGGCCGTCCAGGCCGTGGTGGCGACCAGCGACAGGACGAAGAGGCCGCCGGTGACGAGGGTGATGGTGCCTCCACTGGCGACGTCGTAGTGGGTGGAGACCTGCACGCCGGCCAGGCCGCTGCCCATGCCGGCGGCCACCGCGATGGCTGTCATGGCCGTGACGTTGTGGGTCCATAGTCGGGCGATGGCGGCCGGGCCGACCAGGACGGCCACGGCCAGGATGGCGCCGACGGCGGGCACGGCGACGACGATGACGGCCTCGATGGTCAGCAGCAGCGCCAGGTCGGTGACGGCCGGACGGTATCCCGCGGCGGTGTAGCCGCCGGGGTCGAAGGCGCGGAAGGTGAGCTGCCGGCCCGCGGTGAGCAGGAGCGCGGTGACCAGGACGCCGACGATGGCGACGGCGGCCAGGTCGCCCTTCCCCACGGTGAGGATCTGCCCGACGGTGTAGGCGGTGAGGTCCTTGGAGAAGCCGTTGCGGGCCGACAGCAGGACGACGCCCAGTGCGAAACCGGCCGACAGCACGATCCCGATCGCGGTGCTCATGCCTTGCGCGGGCCGCCGGGACAAGCCCAGGACGCCGAGGACGACCAGCACCCCGAACAGGGCGCCGCCCGCGTACAGGTTCAGGCCGGCGACCGCCGCGAGCACCACGCCGGGGAAGGTGGCGTGCGTCATCGCCAGCGTGAAGAACGGCAGCCTGCGCAGCACGATCTGCACGCTGATCAGGCCGCCGACCGCGCCGAGTAGCACGGCCTCCGCGCATGCGTACTCCACCGCCGTCATGCCGCGGCCCGCCGGGTCCGTGGTCGCCGGGTCCGCAGTCGCCGCCAAGCGGTTCCTGCGGCGAGAGCCACCAGGTAGCAGGCGATGAGCACCAGGACGACGGTGCCGCCGGAGGCGAGCCGGAGCCCGTGGTGGAGGGACGCGTCGTAGCTGATCGAGAGCCCGGCCCAGCCGGCGAGCGCGCCGAGGAGGGCGGCGATCGGCACGATCAGCGCCAGCCGGTCCGACAGGGCGCGGGCCGCGGCGGCGGGCACGATCAGCAGCGCGATGACCAGGACCGTCCCGACGGCGCGCACGGAGGCGACGACGACCAGGGCGACGATGGTGTTGGTGACCAGGTCCAGCAGGCCGATCCGGTATCCGGCCGCCTGCGCGCCGTCCGGGTCGAAGGTGCGGGCGATCAGCGGGCGCCGCAGCACCGCCAGCGCCGCGACGACCAGCACTGTGACCACCAGGGTCTGCGTGAGCTGCTGCTGGGTGACCGTGAGGATCCGGCCGAACAGGAACGCGGTCAGGTCGGCGGTGTACCCCGACCGCCTCGACACCAGGACGACGCCGGCCGCGAAGAACGTGGTCAGCAGGACCGCCAGGGCGGTGTCCTCGGTGACGGCCCGGTGCCGGGTGAGCAGCGTGAGCAGCCCGGCGGTCGCGGCGCCGGCGACCAGCGCGCCCCAGAAAATGCCACCCTCGCCGCTGAGCAGGTAGCCGATCACGACGCCCGGGAAGACGGTGTGGGTCAGGGCGTCGGTGATGAACGCCAGGCGGCGCAGCAGGATCAGCACGCCGACGGTCCCGGCCAGCGCGCCGAGGATCATCATCTCGGCGAGCGCCCGCCCCATGAACGGGTAGCCGAACGGTTCGATGAAGAACTGGTACATGGCCGCCTACGAGTGCGCGACGATGACGCGGTCGCCGCGGAGTTCGAGCGCGTGCCCACCGTAGGTGTCGCGCAGCCGGTCGGGGGTGAGGGTCGCGCCGGTGGGGCCGAAGCCGAACTGGCGGCGGTTGAGCAGGCAGGCCTCCTCGCAGGCCAGGTGCGCGAGCGCCAGGTCGTGGGTCGAGACCACGACGGCCGCGCCTTGGCGTTTCAGCGCGCCGATCGCGTCCAGCAGGGCCTGCTCGCTGACGGCGTCGACGCCGTTGAACGGCTCGTCCAGCAGCAGCAGGCGCGGCTCGGCGGCGATCGCGCGGGCGAGCAGCACCCGCTGGCGCTGCCCGCCCGACAGGGTCCCGAACCGGTCCCGTGTACGGTCGGCCAGGCCGACCTGCTCCAGCGCGCGCTGCGCGGCCTGTCTGTCGGCGGCCTTGGGGCGGCGCAGCCAGCCGATTCGCCGGTAGCGGCCCATCAGCACCACCTGGCCGACCGAGATCGGGAACTCGGGGTCGAGGGTGTCGGCCTGCGGGACGTAGGCGACCTCGCGGCGTGCCTGGGCCGGCGCGGTGCCGAGCACGCGGATCCGGCCCGCGGACAGCGGCACCAGGCCGAGGATCGCCTTGATGAGGGTCGACTTGCCGGCGCCGTTCGGCCCGATCAGGGCGACGGCCTCACCGGCGGCGACCGTGCCGCCGATGTCCTCCAGCGCGAGGGCGGGGCCGTAGGCGACGCTGACTTCCTCGAGTTCCAGCAGTGCGGGCCCGGGATCCGGTGCGGCCTTCTCCGAGGCTGCTCCGGACGGGGCGGGGCGGTTCGATTCCGGGGTGCTCATCGTCAGCCCTTCAGCGCGGTGACGATGGTGGTGGTGTTGTGCCGCTCCATGTCCAGGTACGTCGCGCCCGCCGAGCCGGCCGGACCGAGGGTGTCCCCGTACAAGGAGTCCTCTCCGGCTTCGACCTTCACGCCCGCCTGGCGTCCGATGGCCTCGGCGGTCTTGGGCGGCAGCGAGGACTCGGAGAAGATCGCCTTCACGCCCGTCGCCCTGATCTTGCCGACGAGGGTGTTGAGCTGCTTGCCCGAAAGTTCGGCGGAGGTGTCGAAGCTCGGGATGATCGAGCCGACGAACGTCAGGTGGTACCGGTCGATGTAGTACCCGAACGCGTCGTGATTGGTGACCAGCTTGCGCTGGTCGGCGGGCAGCGCGTCGATCTGCCCGGCGATCCAGGTGTCGAGCTGGGCCAGCTTGCCGGTGTAGGTCTTCAGGTTCGCCTCGTAGGCGGCCTTGTCGGCGGGATCCTCGGCCTCGAACGCGGCGGCGATGTCGCGGCTCATGATCTGCACGTTCTGAGGGTTGTGCCAGATGTGCGGGTCTCCGGCGGCCTCCTCCTCGCTGCCGTCGCCCTTGCGGATCGTGACGCCCTTGCTGGAGTCGACCACGGTGCCGTGGAAGCCCGCGGACTTGATCGTCTGGTCCAGCCACCGCTCCAGCCCGACCCCGCTCTTGACGACGACGTCGGCGTCGGCGATGGCCTGGATGTCGGCGGGGGAGGGCTCGTAGTCGTGCGGGTCGACGTTGGGCTTGAGGATCTGCGTGACCTTCACCTTGTCGTCGCCGATGTTGCGGGCGAAGTCGGCCACCTGCGTGGTCGTGGCCACGACCTTCAGCTTCCCGCCGCCGTCGCCGGAGCCGTCGCCGGAGTCGGAGCCGCCGCAGGCGGTGGCCGCGGCGAGCAGGGCCGCCAGGACCGGGGCCGCGACCGCAAGACGGCCGGGGGGTGTACGCACGGTGTCTCCTCGCAGGTGAAGGCAGATGTGTCAATGAAAATCAGTCTCAATACTGCTGAAAACGGTAATGATTGTCAAAATCACGAGATCTCCGTGTCGTGTCGACGGCTGTGCGGGCGAGCCGTCGGCGCCGATTGGTACTGTGCGGAGGCCCACCTCCTCGATCCGCCGGAGTGCCGCTCGATGTCCTCGCACGCATCCCCTCGACCGCCGCAGCGGTCCGCCGCCGCAAGGGGGACGCGGGTACGGGCGACGCGCCAGGCCGAGGCCGTCGGCCAGGCATTGGCCGACCTGCCGGAGTTCCGCAGCGCCCAGGACATCCACGCCGAGCTGAGGCGCCGCGGCGAACGGGTCGGACTGGCCACGGTGTACCGGCATCTGCAGGCGCTCCACCAGGGCGGCGCGGTCGACGCCCTGCGCGACGAGACCGGCGAGATGCTGTACCGGCGCTGCGACACCGGCGCTCACCACCACCATCTGACCTGCCGCTCGTGCGGACGCAGCATCGAGGTCGAGGCGGCCGCGATCGAACGCTGGGCCGAGCGCGTCGCCGCCGAGGCGGGCTTCGCCGAGGTGGACCACACCGTGGAGGTCTTCGGGCTCTGCCCCGACTGCGCGCGCACCAAGCGCTGATCCCGCGGTGCGGTGACCGCTGCTCGAAGTGCTGGTCACCGGGTGGCCGCGAGTATCGCGGTCTGTGGCGTGGGGCCTCTGGCACGGTGTCCGGCATGATCGAGGGTGTCGGCCTCCGGGAGGCCGAGGACGACCTGTTGCCGCCCGCCGGGTGGGGGCGCCGCGGGCCGGCCTCGTCGGGGGCCCGGGCCGCCTGGACCTTCGGCCTGCTGGCGGTCGCCTTGGTCGCCGGCCGGATCTGGGTGGCACCGCGCGTCGGCGCGGCCGCTGTGGACGCGTGGGCGACCATCTTCGTCGCGGTGTGCGTGCAGGCGTTCCCGTTCCTGGTGTTCGGGGTCGCTGTC
The DNA here is from genome assembly GCF_040645715.1 of Spirillospora sp. NPDC046719. NCBI lineage: Bacteria > Bacillati > Actinomycetota > Actinomycetes > Streptosporangiales > Thermomonosporaceae > Spirillospora > Spirillospora sp. NPDC046719. The sequence continues at coordinate 15,796 of NZ_JBEYYT010000182.1, forward strand.
TCGGCGGCGATCACGGCGTTCGTCCCGCCGGCGGTGTGGCGGCGCGTGCTGCCGCGCAACGCCGGGGCCGCGGTGCCGGTCGCGGGCGCGATGGGCGCGGTGCTGCCGGGATGCGAATGCGCGTCGGTGCCGGTCGCGGGCGGGCTGATGTTTCGCGGTGTGGCGCCCGTCGCCGCGCTGACCTTCCTGCTCGCGGCGCCGGCGATCAACCCGGTCGTGCTGGTCGCCACCGCCGTGGCGTTCCCGGCGGACCCGGAGATGGTCGTCGGACGGTTCGCCGCGTCGCTGCTGGTGGCGGTGCTGGCCGGATGGACGTGGCTGCTGGTGGGCAAGATCAGTGGCACTGTGCTGGTCGGCCTGGACCGGTTCGGTCTTTGCCGCGGTCATCGTTGGATCACCTGCCGTCCGGCGTGAACGATCGCCGGTGGAACCGCATGAGGGGTTTGGACACGCGTTGCGGCCCTCCTGCGGGACGACGTGTCGACCGCGGCACAGGGATCAGTGACCTGCTGGGAAGCCGCGTCCACGTCCGGCCACGAGCATGTCCGCCGAAGGATGCGCCGGCGGTCACCGGGTATCGACGGAGACATCAGTGCCGAGGCAGCCAGGAGACCTTCCCCGACAGCGCCACCGAACCGATGAACGCAACGGTGTCGATCAGTGCGTGCGCCACCAGCAGCGGCATCACCCGGCCCCAGCGGCGGTACAACCGGGCGAAGATCAGACCCATCACCATGTTGCCCACCAGCCCGCCCAGGCCCTGGTAGAGGTGATAGCTGCCGCGCACGAGCGCGCTCGTCGCGTCGGCCTTCCACTCGGGCCGGCCCAACTGGCCGAGCCGATGCAGCAGGTAGCCCAGCACGATGACCTCTTCGAGCACTGCGTTCTGGACGGCCGACAGCACCAGCACCGGGATCCGCCACCACACCTTCCCCAGCGTCGAGGGGACGACGGTCAGGTTCGCGCCCAGACCGCGCGCGGCCAGGTAGAGGCCGAGCCCGGACCCACCGATGACGGCCGCGACCCCGGCGCCGCGCAGCAGATCCGTCCCGCGCGGAACCCATCCGACGCCGAGTGTCCTCCCGAGCGGCTCACCTCCGCGGTCCATCAGATGCGCCACCAGGGCGACCGGCACGAGTGCGGTCGCCAGGGAGAACAGCTGCCAGGCCAGGCCCAGCCAGGGACGTCCGGGCGCGGCGTCGGTGATCAGCGATGCCGTCTGGCGGTTCAGTGTCTTGCCGGCGGTCACCGAGCCGAGGAACGAGATGAGCGCCGACACTCCCGAGGCGCCCAGTGAGAGGGCGAACACCAGCCACACCTCGCGGGTGAGCACCCGGCGTCCGGAGAGCGGCGGAGGGACGGCTTCGTCAACGGCCACGGCGACGATCGTCGCACGACCAGGCGATCACCTCGACGGCCTGCCCTGCCCCAAAGGCAGGGAAAACCGGCCCGACGATGTTCAGACCGGATTCCAGCGGAGACCGGCAACAAAGGCCGCAAACTCGACGGATCTTCAAGTCGTCTCACAACTCGACGCCTTCTGCGACAAAGGACACCGAAATGGACCGCCGCCACGCGCTCACCATGATCGCCGCTGCCGCGGCCGGCGTGGCCGCCGGCGCCGCACCGGAGTTGTGGCGCCCGGAGAAGCACCGGTCGGCGCACGCTGCTGCGGCCCGTCGGGGGGGGGGGGCGCGGCCCGCGCCGGGGGGCGCGCGCGCCCGGGCCGGGTGGCCGCGCCCGGGGGCCGGCCAGTCCCACCGCGCCCACG
>NZ_JBEYYT010000183.1:0-17546 GCF_040645715.1 Spirillospora sp. NPDC046719
TGGGGACCCGGGTCAGTGCGTCGGGTAGACCGACGGCACCAGCGGGGTCGGGCCCGTCCCGCCGGCGAACACCGGGTTGACCGCCGGCGCCTCGGCGAAGGGGGCCTGCGCGTAGGCGGGCTCCGGGAGCGGCGCGGCCGCGACGATCGGCTGGTACGGCGCGGGAGCCGCCTGGGGGGCGCCCGGCGGCGGCACGGGCGGCGGGACGTGGGAGCCGTCGGCCCGGCGCGGTTCCGGCAGCGGAGGAGCCGTCCGATCCGTGCGGCGCTCGGCCAGGACGGCCATCAGCGCGCGGGCGGTGTCGGCGTCCATCCGGAGCAGGACGCTGGGCGTCCCTCCCTGGTCGACGAACGGGGAGACCGAGGGCGCGGAGGGGAGCTGGGGCAGGGCCGCCCGCATCTCCTCGCGGAGATCCTGGGCCAGCCGCAGCGCCTGTCGGTCACTGTCGCTCAAGTGTGCGGTCATCGCGATCTCCGGCGAGTTCACGTGCGGGGGTCCGGGGCAATCCTGCTAGGAATGGCGTGCAGGTGCAAGGGCTGATGCACGTGCATTTTGCGAAATATCGGCCCGTAACCCCCGCCTCCAACGCTCGTTGGCGATCAGTCCATCCCCCGCCTGCCGGGCGTCCAGTAGGGCTTGACCTGCACGGATCTGCGCGGCCAGCCCCGCTCCCGGACCAGATGGGCGCGCACGGCCTGTACGGTGCGTGCTTCCCCGGCCACGTACGCGAACCCCGGCTCGCCGGGAAGATCGAGCCGGCGGACCGCGTCGACGAGGATCTCCGACGACGCCGCCGAGGCGGCACCGCGACGGCACCACGCGAGCTCCTCGCTCCGCGGCAGCGGCAACCGGTCCTCAGGCTCGGCGACCTCCACCGCGCCGTACACGGGTTCGTCCGGCCCGGCGGCGCGCAGCATCGCGCCGAACGTGACGGAGGCCGTCTCCTCGCCCGCGAACAGGTGGTACGGGGCGGGGCGCAGCACGAACGAGCCCTCCGGCTTGTTGAAGACGACCTCCTCCCCCGGCCGGACGGAACGGGCCCAGCGCGCCCCCGGCCCGGCGCCCTCGTGGTCCATGACGCACAGCTCCAGCACGCCGGAGGCGGCGTCGTAGTCCCACACGGAGTAGGTGCGCAGCGCGTCGCGCACCTTGCCGCTGATCCACGTCCGCGCGGACGTGACGTCCGCCATGTGCACGCGGACGTGCTGCCCGGGCGTCCAGTCCAGGCCGGGAACGCCGCCGATGGCGATCCACCGCATACGACCTGGCCCGGGGCGGACGTCCTCGACGCGTCCCCGGACGAACATCCGGTCCAGCAGCCTGCCGCGGACACTGCGCGGGCTCTCCGCCACGCTCATCGCCACCCTCCTGGCCATCAAGTTATATCTCGTATCCGAAAGGACACGATATATCTCATTGTTCGGAGCGACCAGCCCTCTTCGCCCGGTCGGCCCGGGAAAGGCCGGGAGCGACCAGCAGCGCCGCCGCGCAGGCGATCAGCGCGACCACGCGGAAGCCCGCCGACATCGCGTCGGTGAAGGCCGAGACGACCTGGGCGTGCGTCCCCGCGCCGGCGCCGGAGGCGTCCGCCGCGGCGATCGCCTCGCCCGCCGAGTGGGCGTGGTCCGCCAGGGCCGGCGGCAGGGCGCCGGTGAAACGGCCGGTGAGCACCGTCCCGAGGACCGCGACGCCGAGCGCGCTGCCGATCTCGCGGGCCGCGCTGTTCAGCCCGGACCCCAGCCCGGCGCGCCCGGGCGGGAGCGCGGACATGACGCCGACCGACAGCGGCGGCACGCACAGTCCCATGCCGACCGACATGACCAGCAGGTCCACCGCGTAGAGCGGGTAGGGCGTGGCCGCGTCGGCGAGCGAGAGCAGCCCGAGCCCGCAGGCGAGGACGAGCAGCCCCGAGGTGATGACCGCGCGGTTCCCGAACCTGCGGGCCAGACCGACGCTCCGCCGGGAGACCACGATCATCCCGACCACGACCGGAGCGACCGCCACGCCGGTGACCAGCGGCGAGTACCCCTTGGCGTACTGCAGGTACTGGGCGTTGACGAAGAACAGCGCGAACAGGCAGAAGAAGGCCGCCCCGATGCCCAGCACACCGCTGCGCAGCGAGGCGCGGGCGAACAGCCGCGGGTCGAGCAGCGGGTGCGCGGCGCGCGTCGCGTGGACGGCGAACACCGCCAGCAGGACGGCGGCGCCCGCGAACCCGCCCAGCACCGGCGCGGACGTCCAGCCGCGCTCGGATCCCTCGATGATCCCGAAGAGCAGCGCGAACAGGGCCGCGGTGAGCAGCGCGGCGCCCGGCGCGTCCAGGTCCGCGCGGTGCCGTTCGCCCGCGGGGGCCAGCCATGCCGTCAGCGCGGCCAGCGCGCCGGCGGCGAGCGCGCCGGCCAGGAACAGGCACTGCCAGGGCAGCCACTCCAGCACCGCTCCCCCGGCGAGGTTGCCGACCGCGCCCGCGACGCCGGTCGCGGCCGTCCAGACCGCGATCGCCTGCGGGCGCCGCGCCGGCTCGGTGACCTGCATCAGCAGCGACAGCGTCGCGGGCATGATGAGCGCCGCGCCGACCCCGGTGACCAGCCGGCCCGCCAGCAGCACGGCGACTGCGGGCGCCGCCGCCGACAGCAGGCAGCCGGCGGCGAAGACGCCGAGGCCGGCCAGCAGAGCGCCCTTGCGCCCGAACCGGTCGCCCGCGGCGCCGGCCGGGATGAGCAGGCAGCCGAACACCAGGACGTAGGAGTCGACGATCCACAGCAGGCCGGTGGCGGACGGGTGCAGGCCGCTCGCCGACAGCTTGGGGATCGAGAGGTTGATCGCCGCGACCATCGCCACGACCAGGACCACGCACGCCGACATCAGCGGCGGCACGGCGCGCCGGGCGGCGCTTCCCCGGTCCGGAGGCGCGGCGGCGCGGACGGCATCGATCGTCATGAGGGGTTCCTCGAAGTCACTCGCGGGCGTGCCCCGGGCACGCCGGAAAGGGCTGAGCCGACAGGTGGGGGCGGGGATCCGGCCGCGCGCGCCGCCTCCGCGATCTCCAACGTAGGCTGGCGGTGACTTGCTTTCAAATGCATCTTTTGCACGTGAGGAGTGCGTCCGATGCAATCCACGCTGGATCTCAATCTGCTCGTCGCGCTCGACGTCCTGCTGGACGAGGGCAGCGTCGCCGGGGCGGCCGAGCGCCTGCATCTGTCGAGCCCCGCGATGAGCCGCACCCTCGGCCGGATCCGCAAGGCCCTCGGCGACCCCGTGCTCGTGCGCTCGGGCCGCGGCATGGTGCCGACCCCCCGCGCGCTCGCGATGCGCGCTGAGGTGCATGAGCTCGTCCAGCGCGCCTACACGCTGTTCTCCGCGGACGACGCCTTCTCCCCGCGCACGCTGGAGGGCACCTTCACCCTGCAGGCGGAGGAGGGCACGATCGCCGTCCTGTCCGGGCCGCTCCTTGCGCGGATGGCATGCGACGCCCCGGGCGTCACCCTGCGCTTCCTCGGCGAGGGGCCGCGCGACACCCATCTCCTGCGGCGCGCCTCCATCGACCTGGAGATCGGCATCATCACGGCCGAGGCGACCGACACGCGGGTCGAGCCGGTCCTGGAGGACCGGTTCTCCTCCGTCGTCCGCCCCGGGCACCCGCTCGCGGGCCGGGAGGTCACGCTCGACGAATGGTGCGCGACCACGCAGCTGACCAACACGCGGCGCGGCCGCCTGGCCGGGCCCATCGACGAGCTCCTCGCCGGGATGGGACGGTCCAGGCGCGTGGCCGGGACCGTCCCGACGGTCAGCACCGCGCTGCTCGTCGTCCGGGAGACCGACCTGATGGGGTTCGCGGCGGAACGGCTGCACAGGCCCCTGGTGGAGCGGCTGGGGCTGGTGCGGATCCCGATCCCTCTGCCCATGCCGCCTCTGCGGCTGTCATTGGCTTGGCACGCGCGCTACGACGCCGACCCGGCGCACGCGTGGCTGCGCCGCTGCGTCCGCGAAACGATCGCGGACGTTGCCGGCGTGGCTGGCGTGGCCGACGTGGCGGGCGTTGCCGGCGTGGCCGACGTGGCGGGCGTGGCCGGCGGGCAGGGAACGTCCTAGGGCCTCGGTAGTGTCGGCATCCCCTGACCATCCCCGCCGCACCGCCCGGGTGCCACCGGGGCCGGCGAGAAGGCGGACACGATGGCGGACACTCTCAGCGTCCGGACCCTCAACAGGGCGACGCTGGCCCGGCAACTGCTTCTGGCGCGCGAGCGCGTACCGGTCGCCGACGCCGTGGGCCGCTTGTTCGGGATGCAGGCGCAGGAGCCCAGGCCGCCGTTCGTCGGGCTGTGGTCGCGGCTGGAGGGCTTCCAGGCGTCCGACCTGCACGCGGCCCTGCACGACCGGACGCTCGTCCGCGCGACCATGATGCGCGCGACCCTGCACCTGATGACCGCGTCCGACTACCTCGCGTTCCGCACGTCGATGCAGCCGATGCTGGACGCGGCGATGCGCGTCCTCGGGGACCGCGCCAAGGGCCTCGACCTCGAGCAGGTCGTCCCCGCCGCCTGTTCCCTCCTCGATGAGCGCCCGCGCACGTTCAACGAGGTGCGGGCGCTCCTGCAGGAACGGTTCCCGGACGTCAACGACCGCGCGCTCGGCTACGCCGTCCGGATGTGCGTACCGCTGGTCATGGTCCCCACCGACGACAGATGGGGCTTCCCCCGCTCCGCCGAGTTCGCGTCGGCCGACGGCTGGCTGGGCGCCGCCCCGTCCGCCGTCGCCGCCGAGGACGATCTCGTCCTGCGCTACCTGGAGGCGTTCGGGCCTGCGTCCGCCGCCGACGCGCAGACCTGGTCGGGACTGCGCTCGGCGGGCGAGACCCTGGAACGGCTGCGGCCGCGCCTGGCCGTCTTCGCCGACGACAAGGGCCGGGAGCTGTTCGACCTGCCCGGCGCGCCCCGCCCGGACGAGGACGTCCCGGCCCCCGCGCGGTTCCTACCGGAGTTCGACAGCCTGGTCCTCGCGCACGCCGACCGCCGCCGGATCATCGCCGACGCGCACCGGCCGTCGCTCACCACGAAGAACCTCCGGGTCCGCGCCGTGTTCCTCTGGGACGGGTTCGCACGCGGCGTCTGGGAGACCGAGTACAAGCGCAAGGTCGCCACCTTGCGACTGCGCCCCTTCGAACCCCTCTCGCAGGCCGCCCTCGACGAACTCACCGCCGAGGGCGAGGCCCTCCTGCGCTTCACCGAGCCCGACGCCAAGGACACCGTCGTCACCGTCGCCGAGGACTGACGCCCCCGGCGGGGGCCAGACGGGGGTCAGGCAGGGGGCAGGCGGGGGCAGGCGGGGGTCAGGCGGGGAGGGGTCAGGCGATCGTCCGGCCGAGGCCCTCCCAGTACGGCGCCCGCAGGTCCTTCTTGAGGATCTTGCCGCTGGGGTTGCGCGGCAGCGCGTCCACGAAGTCGACCGAGCGGGGGCGCTTGAACCCCGCCAGCCGCTCGCGGGCGTAGGCGATGACCTCGTCCTCGGTGAGCACCGCGCCGGGCGCGGGGACGACGACGGCCTTGACGGTCTCGCCCCACCGCTCGTCGGGCACGCCGATGACCGCGACGTCGGCGATCCCGGGATGCGCCGCGAGGACCTCCTCGACCTCGATCGGGTACACGTTCTCCGCACCCGTGACGATCATGTCCTTGATCCGGTCGGTGAGGAACAGGTAGCCCTCGGCGTCGACGTAGCCGGCGTCGCCGGTGCGCAGCCAGCCGTCCCCGGCCAGCAGCCGGGCCGTCTCCTCCGGCCGGTTCCAGTAGCCGGGGGTGTTCTGCGTGGACCGCACCACCACCTCGCCGACCTCGCCCGGCGCGCGCTCCGCGCCCTCTCCCGGCTCGACGATCTTCACTTCGACCCAGGCGTAGGGCCGCCCGGCCGAGCGCATCAGGTGCGCGCGCGGGCCGTCCGGGTCGTGGTCCTCGGGCTCCAGCTGGACGATGGCTCCGGTCGTCTCGGTCATCCCGTACAGCTGGAACAGCGGGGCCTTGAAGGTCTCCAGCGAGCGCCGCAGCACCTCGCTCGTGATCGGCGACGCCCCGTAGGTGATCGCCCGCAGTGCCGAGTAGTCGCGGTCCGCCGCGCCCGGCACCTGGCACATGAACTGCAGGACCGCCGGGACGATGAACGCGTTGCTGATCCGCTCGCGCTCGAAGGTGTCGACCAGCGCCGCCGGGTCGATGTCGCGGACCAGCACCTGGCGGCAGCCGGCGTACAGGCCCGCCAGCGCCCAGCCGGTCCCGCCGATGTGGAACAGCGGCATCGGCACCAGGCTCACCGACGACCCGTCCAGCCGCCAGCGCCGCGCCATCCGCTCGCCGACCTCGAAGTTGGCGTTGCTGAGCTGCACCCCCTTCGGCACCCCGGTCGTGCCGGAGGTGTAGAGCTGCACGACGACGTCGCCGGCCTCGCCGACGAACCCGGGGTCGTCGGCCGGATGTCCCGCCAGCCATGCCTCGAAGTCCTCGCCGGTCGTCACCGCCCGGCCGGGGAGCGTCCCGGCGAGCGCCGCGAACTCGGCGTCCACCACGGTCACCGGCGCCTGCGCGTCCGCGACGATCGCGGCGATCTCGGCGGGGGTCAGCCGCCAGTTCACCGGCGCGGCCACCGCGCCGATCTTCGCGGCGCCGAACAGCAGGTCGAAGAACTCGGGCGCGTTCTTGCCCACGTAGGCGACCCGCGCCCCGGCGCCGAGCCCGGCGGCCAGGAGCGCGCGGGCGGCCCGGCTGGAGCGCTCGTCCAGCTCGGCGTAGCTGATCGTCCGGCCGTCGCCCGTGATGGCGGGGGCGTCGCCCCGGTCCCGGGCGTGGTCGCGGACGATGGACACGACGCGGTAGTCCACTCCGGCCCCTTCCGAATCAGATTCGGTTCTGCGCCTCCGACCTTACCGACCGGATTCACGAAGACGAAAGCACACACTTGCCTCACGTGGGAACATGACGCTATGCCCGTGCACGGCTCCGAATAGTGATCAATCCGAGACCTGTACTGATTGAAAGATCCATCAAATCAGCGCAAGCTGTCTCCGATGCCTGGAATGCCCCGCCCGTTCCTTCCCACCCACCGCCGACAGGACGCGACCATGTTCGAGATCTGGGAGACGAGTGAGCCGGCACGGCTCATCAGCGACGCGGGCAGCCTGAAAGTCGCGCTGGAGAAGGTCGACACCATGTGCCGGCTCCGTCATGACCAAGCGGTGGCGCACGTCGGCGACGTCGCCGAGGGCTACCACTTCGAGATCAGGGACCACGACGGCAAGGCCCTCGCACGCCTCAGCTACGTCCCGGACACCACCCGCGCCTACCAGAGCGTGGTGGTCGAGGAGATGCGCGGCCAGGACCTGAGCCGGTAACCCGTACCGTCGCGGTGCACCGACGGTGAAATCTCCGCTTCGCACGGATGTCCATGCCCGGGCACCCGTCCGTGCGTGGCAGTATGCCTCGTGGTCAGGTGACGGAGCCTCGGACGACGACGGGAGTACCGGTGCGGAAGGCGTGGTGGCGGCCACGGCAGGCTGAGTCCTCTTCCGATACGGGCCCCTGCGGCCCCGGGCCGTCCCCGCTGGACGAGGCCGAGGCGCTGACGTCCGAGGCCGTCCGCGCGCTGGCCCGGGGCGACGACGACGCGTTCGGCCTCCTCGTGGCCGCGCTGGCCGACCGTCCGGACGTGCCGGGCTGGCCGCTCATCACCGCGCGGTGCCTCGCCGCCCGGCTGGAGCGCGGCGTCGCCCTCGCCTGGGAGCGCGGCTGGCAGCCCGCCGACGTCGTCCGGTACGCGGCCCGCCGCCGCACCGCCAGGCACGCCCGCCTCGCCACCGACGCGATCGCCGCCGAGATGCGCGCGTACTCCGCCGCCACCGTCGCCGCGCAGTGGCGCGAGCAGCTCGCCCTCATCGGCGCCGAGGTCTGGTGGGAGGACGACGACGAGCACCCGGACGCCTGGTGCGAGCGCGAAGGGACCGACCGGTCCGAGTTCGTCGCCTGCGGCGCCGAACTCGTCCACCTGCTGGAATGCCTGCCGAAGCTGGCGAGCATCGGCCCGCCTCCGGGGACGCCGTTGCGGGAGACGCCCGTCCGGGACGGGTTCGAGGGCGTCGACCAGCGCATGCTCGGCAAGGTCCGCGCCCTGCTCGCGAAGGCGGAGTCGACCGAGTTCCCCGAGGAGGCCGAGGCGCTCAGCGCGCGCGCCCAGGAGCTCATAGCGCGGCACAGCATCGACCACGCGTTGCTCGCCGCCGAGACCGGTGACCTCGGCGGCCCGGCGGGGCGGCGCGTCGCGGTGGACAATCCCTACGACGCGCCCAAGGCGGTGCTCCTCACCGTAGTGGCGGACGCCAACCGCTGCCGTGCCGTCTGGCACAGGGAACTGGGTTTCTCCACCGTGCTGGGGTTCCCCGCCGATCTCGCGGCGGTGGAGATGCTCTTCACATCGCTGCTCGTGCAGGCGACGGCGGCGATGGTGCACGCCGGGCCTCGCCGCGACGCGCGCGGGCGGTCACGGACGCGGTCGTTCCGCCACGCGTTCCTCAACGCCTACGCGGCGCGCATCGGGGAGCGCCTCCGGGACGCGGCCGGTGAGGCGGCGAACCGGGCGGCCGCGGACGCCGGCGGGAAGGATCTGCTTCCCGTCCTGGCCGCGCGGGACATGGCCGTCGAGAAGGCCGTCGACGCGATGTTCCCCAACCTGGCCAAGGGCCGGGCGGGTTCGGTGTCCAACTACGAGGGCTGGGTCGCCGGCCGCGCGGCGGCCGATCTCGCCAGCCTGAACGGGCGCTCCGAGGTCTCCGGGGCGTCCCGCCGGTCCTAGCGCACGGGGTCCCCCCGGGGGGCGAGGGGGACGTCCGGCCATGTTCTGCTCTTTCTGCTCGTGCTCGGCTGTGTCGCTTCGGGAGCTGGGTCAGTCCTTCTTGCGCCGGGTGTTGCCGCCGCGGCCGCGCAGCGGGACGCCGGCCTCCTTCAGGACGTTGTAGATGAACCCGTACGACCGGCCCGTCTCGGCGGCCAGGTCGCGGATGCTCTCGCCGCCCGCGTAGCGGGGCGCGAGCTCGGCCGCGAGCTGCGTGCGTTCGGCACCGGTGACGCGGGTGCCCCTCGACAGCGTTCGGGTCACGGGGACCTCCTGTTCCCAGAGCTGGGCGGCGGGGCCGTCCCCGCAGCTCACAGCAGTGTTGATCTACCTAACGTACACATTCCCCCCGAATCCGCCCCTGATGCGACACTATTCCGCGCGAAATCGGCCGAAGCTGGTCTTTTCCGTGGTCAACGGCGTGTCGGAACTAGACAGACGGCCCCCGGACCGCCTTCGCCTCGGCGTTCCGCAGGATCAGCGACGCGAGCGGGCCGCGGACCGGAACCGCCTGCGCGCCGGCGCCCGCCGTCGCACCCCGGAGCGGGGCGATCTTCACGCCCTGAACGGGCTCCTCGGCGACGGCCGTTTGCTGCGACGCGGCCTCCCGCGCCGACAGGTCGGCACGGCGCAGCGGATGCCTGGGCGGCGCGAACGGGAACAGCGAGGTCTCGTCCAACCCGTCCACGACGAGCAGCTCACCGGGCTCCAGCAGCCGCCACCCCGGCTGGTCGTCCATCGGCTCGCTGGCGATCACCACGGCCGGCACCGCCGCGTCGTCGGGGCCGCTCGACCCGCCCTTGTCCGGCGACAGCACCCACAGCTCGTTGCTCTCCGGGTAGCGCAGCGCCCACAGCCGCCCGGCCTCGGCGATCAGCAGGTTGACCGCGAACACCGGCAGTTCGGCCCCGATCCGCCGCACCGCCTCGATGATCCCGGTCGTCGTGTCGCCGTGCCGCCGGATCTCCGCGGTCACGAGGGCGAACACCAGTTCCGAGTCGGTCTCGCCCGCGACATGCGCGCGCTCGACGTCGCTCAGCCACGTCCGGAGCGTGTCGAGCCCCTTCACCACCCCGTTGTGGGCGAACAGGCGGTCGTTCATGACGAACGGATGGCAGTTGTGCACGGTGAGGCCGCCGACCGAGGCGTCGCGGACGTGGGAGACGAACGTGTGCGACGGGACGTTGCGGGCGTGCAGGTCGAAGTCCGCGTTCTCGAAGGCGGCCAGCGGCGCCCGGTCGCGGACGGGCTCACCGCCGAGCGAGAACCAGCCGAGACCCGCGCCGTGCGGCATCCGGTGGCTCTGCGCCCGCAGGCTGGACGGCGCGTCCAGCAGCCAGTGAGCCGCCCTGACGCGGGGCCCGCCCGTGCTCATCCCGAACAGTCGGCACATGCCGTTCGCCTTTCGATATCTAGGGTGATCCCGCGCCCCGGGTCCCCGTTCGGCGGCGCGAGAGGAAGATCATAACTGCGAGTGATGGCGATTTTACCCAACGTTGCATCGGGCGTCCGGCGATTCCGGCCAGACGATCGGGGATCCCGCTCCATCGCGGCGGTCCGGTCGGCAGGGGCCTTGTCAGGCACACCCGGCCGCGGCACTCCACCGGATCACGATCAGGCAGCCGACGATGGCTGCCGCGAACCGATTTTACGTCGCACTGCCCATGCGTTGACCTGGTTATCCACAGAACGCTGTTCGGCTGCCGTCTGTTCCGCCGGGGCCGCAGGCTGGTCGGCGTCGGCCCCTCCAGCGAGGAGAAACCATGATCGCCTTCTCTGTCCCCGCCACCACGACCACCCGGTTCGCCGTGGCCGCCGAACACGTCCCGCACGACCTCGCCGACCTGCTCCGCGACGCGAGCGGCCCCTACGCCGCGCACATCGCCGGCCGTCTCGGATCACCCCAACTCGAGGTGGTCCGCGAGGACGTCACCTGCCTCCGCTGGGACCCGCGCGGGATCAAGGCGCCCCGCCCCGAGGATCGCCACCGCGAACGCGCGTTCCAGGACGCTCCCGAGTTCGCCGTCGTCACCGCCTGCGCCCCGATCACCGACCAGCCCCGCGCCGTCCAGGTGGCGCGCGCCGCCGCCTTCCACCTGTCCGCCGCCCTCGGCGGCGTCCCGGCCGACCTCGTCACCGGCCACGTCCTGACCCCACCCACCGAGGAACGGACCCGTTTCGTCCTGGCCGACCAATGGCTCGGCGACGTGCTGCCGCCCTTCCGCGCCAACGGCCGCTGCACCGGACCCGACCCCGACCGCGACCCCGAGGGCGTGAACGGCTGCGCCTGCGTCCGTCTGCGCACCGGCGGCCTGCGCCGCTTCGGCCTGCCCGAACTCCAGATCACCGACGTCGCCTGCCCGCACGACCTGGCCGCCCTGAACGTCCTGCGCACCACCGCCCGCAGCCTCCTGACGGACCACTGGTCCTGGCTGTCCACCGGCCCCGCCGACCGCACCCGCGAGATCGCCACCGAGCTCCCGCTCACCGAGTCCGAGTTCAGCGCCTTCTGGGGCACCGGCCGCCGCGTCCACCTCACTCCCCCGAACCCCTTCCGGGTCCGCCTCACCCTCCTCACCCAGCGCCTCCTCGCCGTGGCCCCGCCCGACGACTTCACCGGCACCGTCAACGACTGGCTCTACGGCGACACACTCCCCCTGGGCATGTACGACGTCATCCACTCCCCCGCCACCCCCCAAGCCGCCTAACCAACCCCCAGCACGCCCACCCACACCCAGCCCACGCAAGGCACGTTCGGCTTGCCCCCGCTCACCCTCCACGCGCGGCGACGAAGACCTGCGGCGCCGCCCCAGGCAGCGCCGCAGCTACGCCCACCCGCCGCCAAAGACACACGCCCCCAGCACACTCACTCCCAACACTCAGACCCAAGGCACGCAACCCCGAGCACACCAACAACACCAACCCACGCAACACCAAGCACGGGCGGCACCAAGCACGGGCGGCACCAAGCACGCGCGGGCCAAGAACACGCCGGTCAAGCACACGCGGCGCCCACCACATGTGGCACCAGTTCGCTGGCCCGGCGCGCGCAGTGCCACCCGAGCACTGGCAACCGCATGCGGCTCCAAGCCGGTTGAGAATTGCACTTGGACGCCCCAACCACGTAAGGCGCCTCACGACAACCCACCACGCGACCCTCGCAAGGCACGTTCGGCTGCCCCCGGCTCACCCTCCACGCGCGGCGACGACGACCTGCGGCGCCGCCCCAGGCAGCGCCGCAGCTACGCCCACCCGCCGCCAAAGACACATGCCCTCAGCACACTCACTCCCAACCCACAACCCAGCACACAAACACCACCCAACACACGCAACACCAAGCACGCCCACCCCAAGCACACGTGGCTCAAACACTGGCGACACCAAGCCCACGTGGGGCTAGCCATAGGCGGTAGCGCCCCACGGCGTGGCGCGCTGCCCAGGCGGCGCTGCATGCGATTCAAGACATGCGATCTCATGGTGCTGGGGCGATCCACTTCGACCTCGTCAAGCACGTACGGTGCCTCGCGCCATGGCAGGCAACACGCTCGGCGCCCGCGCAACACGCGCGATGCCCAGGCAGCACCCGCGCACACCATTAAGCACATTCTGCTTACGCTTCCGCGCGACGCCAGAAACCGGCGGCTTGCCAACCCGCACGCGAGACACCCAGCAGAACGCGCACCGAGCAGCAACCTGGGCACACTCAGGCAATATGGGGCCACCCAGCAACACGTGCGGCGCCTAGGCAACGCCGTGATGCCTAGGCAGCACCCGCGATGCCCAGCAACAGGCCGCGACGCCAGGAACACGCCCACCGCCCAGGCAGCAGGCGCGACGCCCGGCGACACACACACCCCGCCCGGGGGCGCAACACCTGCATGGGCGACGCTCAGCATCCGGGACGACATCATGCATCCGCGACATCGGCACACGCAGGGGCCAGCACCGACGGCGCCCGGCACATGCTGCGCCAAGCGCGCGGTGGCCGCTCGCTGCACCGACGCGCGCAGCCTCACCCGAGGCGCAGCATTGCATGCGCTTCCAGGTTGCTCGGAAGACACGCTCGGGGCCGCCGATCACGTAAGGCGCCCCTCGACAGGTCAAGCACGCTGGCGCCGCAAGGCCCGTTCAGATTCGGCTTCCGCGCCTAGCGGCGGATGCCGCGGGGCGCTGAACCTTGCACGCGGTGGACCTTCGTTGCACCGACGCGGGCTGCGTTACTGCGGTGCGCTGCAGGCGGTCTCCAATTGCGCGGAAGTTCACCGCATGTCCCGTTTGGTTTCCCCGGGACGGCACTGGAGGCTGGCGGCGCGGACAGCCTGGCCTCGCCACACCCAGCAATGCGCGCCGCTTGAGCTCTCGACATCCAGCACGCAGGGCGCCAAGCGATGCGCGGTGTTCGCTCGCTTGCACTGGCAGGCGCCACCCCGAGAGTGGATCACCATTGTCGCGAGGCCCTTGGGCGCGCTTGGACGCCGGCCGAGTTGCCCGCATGGTGTTGGAGCGTGGGTGGGGTGTGGTGTTCGGGCGTGGGCAGGGTGGTGAGGGCGGCTCCGGACGATCTGGCCCGCTGTCCCTCGGCATGCTGAACCTTCGGGTTGGGTCTCCGTTGCGTAAGGGCTGTATGGACTTGTGCGGGCGTGGGTGGTGGAGGTGCGCCTGCGCACGGTTCGATGGCGAGTCTTCTAGGAGTGCTGCGATCTCCTGGATCGCCAGGCGGGGCGGCACTTGTGGGGGTTTGGCAATATTGAGGGCGGTTCGATGAGCTTGGCGACTACATGTCCATTTATTTGGGTTTTGGGATGGATGTGTTGCGTCGAGATCGGGGGACCTTACTTTCCGGTTCGCATGGGTGAACCTTCGCGTTGGTCAAGTGTGGCTGCCCTCAGGCCACCCGATGACGATGGTTATATCCGGACGATTAAGGATGTGCAGCACATTTCGCCGGAGTGGTGACCGGATGATCGGTGGGTCGAGTGCGAGCAATGGTCAACGCTCCGTAGCCGGATTGACTACGATCGGCATTCTGACGGTGACCAACGCGATCCCCCGGGGCGAAGATGACCCGTTTCCTGGAAGATCCCAGGATGGCAGACATATTCGGCGAGATCGTCCGCTGTACCTGCGGGCTGCTCGGCTGTACCGCGGTGGCGGGCGTGATCTCCTTCAGCGCGGCGCCCGCCGATGCGGCGTCCGGACCCCGGCCGCAGCCGCGAAGATCTCTGCCGGCCCCCTGCCGGCAGAGCCTCGACCGTGACTGGTACACCTCGCAACTGTGCAGGGCGGCTTGGCTGGCGATGTTCGACGGCTCACGGAGGAGGGCGCCGGGCCTCGGGGGCGACGCGGCCCGCAGGCGGGGACGGCCCGAGAAGGAGCCGAAGGCCGGGCGTCGGCGGCCCACGCCGCCGAAACCGCTCGACAAGCCGGATCCCCGCCCCGCATCGCAGGCTCCGGACGGCGTTCCCCAGGCGCCGGTCCCGACGCCGGTCCCGACGGTGACTCCGTGGGGCGGAGGAGGCGGCCAGGCCCCCGTGCGCCTGCGAGAACAGGCCGATGATGAGCCGCAGGTACGTCCGATGCAACCGGTTCTTCTGCTCGGCCTCCTCCTCCCGGCGGCCGTCGCGATCTGCTACCCGTTCCGGCACCGGATCCTCGCGGCGGCGACCGCGGGAATGCCGGTGCTCTCCGCGTCCACCGGCGGATCCGACTCGCGGCCCGCGCCGTTCACCTACCGGCCCTCCCTCGACCCGTTCGCGGTGCCCGCGCTGGCGCTCGCGGGAAGCGGTGCGGTCGACAGCGCGCGGGTGTTCGCCCTGTCCGCGCTCGACGAGCACGGAGACAGTTCCCTGGTGGTGATCCCGCGACCCGATGCCGGCAGGCTGTTCGGGCTCGCCGAGGACGAACTGCTCGACGAGAACGCCCCGGGTCTGTTCATCCCGGGCAACCTCGATGCCGCGCTGGCCTATCTGGAGACCGAACTCGCGATCCGGCGGACCACCGGGACGGCCGCCACGCGGCGTCTTCTCCTGGTGGCCGACTGCGCGGAGGAGGCGGGTCGGATCGCCGCGCTCATCGACCGCCACCCGGGCGAACTGTCCGCCGTGCTTCTCGGTCCATGGCCGGGCGCTCAGGCCGTCGTGGACGGCGACGGCCTGGTCGACGCTCCCTCCGCACTGGCGGCCCATCTCCCCCAGCGCCTCCCGGCGATGTCCCGGACCGAAGCCCGCGACCGGCTCCACGCCGCGATCGCCCGCCAGAGCGATGAGGGGAGGCGTCCACCCGGGCGGCGCCACAACTCGCGGCGGACGTGACCTCACGCGGGTCGCCGGACAGGCGAGGCGCCGATCTTGCGCCGCCGTCGGGAGTCGTGTCCCATCGAAAGCGCCCCTCATACCGCCTCTCGTTCGTATCTGGCGCTCTCGGCCCTGGTCCCGACCAGGTTGCGGATCGCGCGTCCAAGGACGGCGGGGTCCGGGGGCTGGTCGGCGTCGCGGTCGAGGTAGGCGGTGCAGCGCAGCATCCATCCGCGCACGACGTCCTCGATGTCGGTCTCGGCCCGTCTCGCCCTGGCCAGGGCCCGCCGGAGTTTCTCCTCACGGACCTCCTCCGCGAGCGTCTCGTCGGCGGCGAGAGCGTGGATGTCGGCGAGCGCGTAGCGGCCGAAGCGGTCGGTTTCCAGGTTCCGCTCGCCCGCGATCCGGTCGAAGGTCTTCCGTGGCCAGCCGAGGATCGTCACCGCCCCGCCGGGGTCGACGCTGTCGAACAACGGCCCCTTCCGGGCGGAGACGACCTCGCGGACCGCGGCGGGATCGAGGGCGTCGAGGTCGCGCAGGAGGTAGAGCGGATGTCCGCGGAAGCTGCTGACGACATCGAGGTCGTCCCGGGCCACCAGTACCTCAACGTCGCGGCGTTCGACGTCGAGGCCCGTGCGCACGGCCAGCCGCGCGGCGGCGCGGATCGCTCCGACCGGAGGGTCCTCGCCGAACCGTGCGACCACCTGGCCGGACCGGTTCGCGCATTCGTCGACGAGCCGGGCCGACCACCGTTCGCCTTCGAGGTCGGGCTCGGGGAGCAGGCCGTGCTCCCGGCCGAGGCGCAGCTGCCATCGGGTCAGTCCGAGCCGGGCGGCGAGCTGGTTCGGTCCGAGGTCTCGGCCTGTGGTCTGTGCGGGCATGGTCGCGCCCTTCCGTGTTCGGGATGTGACGCGGAACAGCCTCGCCGACGGTGGCCCGCCGCAATAGTGAAACGCCATTCTGTGGACAAGCCGAAGGAACTCGTGGCTAATGTCCTGGTTTGCGACCTTCAGAAGGCGCAGGGAAGGGATTTGATCCCATTGATGAAGCTCGTGCGCTGCCGCACGGGGGCGGAGGTGGCGTGCAGGTCGGGAAGGCGCGTGTAGAGCTCCCGCAGCAGCACCGTGACCTCGCGGCGGGCGAGATGGGCACCAAGACAGAAATGCGGCCCAGGCGCCCCGAATCCGACGTGGGGATTCGGCGAGCGCGTGATGTCGAACGCGTGCGGGTCGTGGAACACGGCGTCGTCACGATTGGCCGAGTTGTAGTACAGCACCACCCTTTCGCCGGCCTTGTACAGGTAGCCGCACAGCTCATAGTCCTGCGAAAGCGTGCGCCGCATCCACGTCACCGGTGTCGCGTAGCGAACGACCTCCTCCACCGCTCCGGGAAGGCGGCCCTCCACATCGGCGACGAGCAGCGCACGCTGGTCCGGGTGCCCGGTGAGGAGGGCGAGCGCGTGCGACAGTGCGTTGCGGGTCGTCTCGTTCCCCGCGACGACCAGGAGGGTGAAGAAGCGGGCCAGTTCCACGGTCGTGAGCGACTCCCCGTCCACGTTCGCGTGGGTCAGCGCAGTGACGAGGTCGTCCGCCGGCTCTTCGCTGCGCAGCCTCCCCAGCTCGCCCATGAGCTCGTGCAGGTGGGCGAACTTGTCGCGCAGCGTCGTGATGCGGTCCTCGCCGGCCGGGCCGACGTAGTCGGGGTCGCCGATCGCCAGGATCATGTTCGTGGCGTCGATGACCCCGCCGTACTCCGAGTCGGGGATGCCCATCATGGAGCAGATGATCCGCAGGGGCATCGGCATCGCGACGTGCTCGACGAAGTCGCAGGGGCCGCGCTCGGCGAGTTCGTCGACGATCCGGCGGGCGAGGACGGTGACGTCCCCGGCGAACCGCTCGACCATGCGCGGGGTGAACGAGCGGGAGACGATCCGGCGGAGCCGCGCGTGCCGGGGGTCGTCCATGCTGATCATCGAGCCGGAGTACTCGGCGATCGCCTCCGGCGGGTCGACGAGGCTGACCGCCGTGGGTTGCGAGCTGAACACCTCGGGACGGCGGCTGGCCTCGGCGACCTGCTCGTACCGGGTCAGGGCGTAGAAGCCGGGTTCGTCCTGCAAAGGGCAGTAGACGGGATCCTTCGCGGATCTCAGGCCGGCGAACACCTCGTCGCGTTCGGCCTGGGACGCCGCCCAGAAGTCCAGGCTGGACAGTCGCGTCTCGACAAGGGAGGGCATCGACCGGGCCGCCTTCCGCCGGGGAATCGCCGTCCACAGGCTAACGCGGAGGTCTCCGGAATGCGATCAGTCGAACGCCCTGCGCTACAGGGAAGGAAGGGACGTGTATCGGAAGCGCGCGCGGGCGGGCTGCGAGCCCGCCCGCTGCG
>NZ_JBEYYT010000184.1:0-17451 GCF_040645715.1 Spirillospora sp. NPDC046719
GCCCGGAGCCTGGTCCGGGCGGGGGTCGTCGAACCGCGGTGCCCGGGCTACCTCTGGCCCGCTCCTGCACGCCGGGCGTGACCCGCCGGCCTGCGGACCCCGCACGGGGGGGGCGCCGGTCCAGCACGACGACCGGCGCCCACCCTGGGCGCTCAGGACGCCGAGGCTTCGAAGTCGCGCCCGCGGATGAGCCTGACGGGGGTGAAGACCGCGACCTCCTCGCCGCGCTGGTTGACCACACCGCAGCGGGTGGTGACCACTCCGCGGCCCGGCTTGCTGGACGCGCGCGACTCGGTGGTCTCCACCACGACGTGCAGCGTGTCCCCGACGTACGTGGGCCGCTTGACGGAGAACTCCATGTGCATGAACGCGAGGCCCGTGCCGTGCAGCACGTTGGTCTGCAGGATCAGCCCCTCGGCCAGCACGTAGACGAGCGCGCCGGGGATCAGCCGGCCGCTGTAGCCGCCTTCGGCGGCATGGCGCGCGTCATAGAAGAGCGGCTCGTTGAAACCGCCGAGATGGACGAAGCTCATGAGGTCCGTCTCGGTGACGGTCCGGCACGCCGTCCGGAAGGCCGACCCTGCCTTCATGTCCTCCCACGTCATGCCGTGGACCAGCGGCTCCGCCGTCCTCGCGGTCTCCGTCATCGCGCATCCCCTCCACGCTCGCCGGCCGGGCGCCCGAACGGGTGCCACAGCCGTCCCGAAAGTCTAATCTATTCAACTATATTAGCGGTATGCTCGAATGAGGAGGTGGGCGGTGAACGACGGCGGCGCACTGCACAGAGTGCGGGTTCTCGATCTCAGCCGGATCCTGGCGGCCCCGCTGGCGAGCCAGATGCTGGGCGACCTGGGCGCGGAGGTGCTCAAGGTCGAGCGTCCGGCTACCGGAGACGACGCCCGCCAGTACGGGCCACCGTTCCTGAACGGTGGCGAGACGGCGGGGATGTCCGCCTTCTACCTGAGCTGCAACCGGAACAAGCGGTCCATCACGGTGGACTTCACGACCGACAAGGGCAGAGATCTCCTGCTCGAACTGATCGGAAGCTCGGACGTCCTGCTCGAGAACTTCCGGCCCGGAGTTCTGGCGAAGTACGGTCTCGGTCACGAGGACCTGTGCGAACGCTTTCCCCGTCTCGTCTACTGCTCGGTCACCGGCTTCGGCCAGACCGGTCCCTACCGTCACAAGGCCGGTTACGACGGCATCTTCCAAGCGCTGAGCGGAATGATGAGCGTCTCGGGCCATCCGGACGGGGACCCCGGCGCCGGGCCGATGAAGTCGGGCCTCTCGCTCATCGACATCCTCACCGGCCTGTACACGGCGACCGCGCTCCTCGCGGCCCTCAGGCACCGGGACCGGACCGGATCGGGCCAGCACCTCGACGTCTCGCTCCTGGACTGCGGCATCGCGGCGATGTCGCACTACGCCCAGAACTACCTCGTCTCCGGGGTCGTGCCCGAGCGACGCGGCAATGGCGGCTTCGGCGGCATCCCGTCACAGGCCTTCGAATGTGCAGACGGCGAGCAGTTCTTCATCGTCGCCACCACCAACCCGCAGTTCGGGCGGGCCTGCCGCGCGATCGGCCATCCCGAGCTCATCGAGGACCCGCGTTTCGCCACGATCTCCGCCCGGATCGAGAACCGGCTGGAACTGCTGAAGGAGCTGCGCGCCATCTTCGTACAGCGCGACGCCCGGCACTGGATCGAGGTCCTGGACGCGGCCGACGTTCCGGTGAGCGCCGTCAACGACGTCCGTTCCGCGCTGGCGGACGAGCAGGTCCGGCATCGGGAGTTGCAGGTCGACATGGCCCATGCGGAGCTCGGCGCCATCCCGAGTCTCCGCTATCCGATCAGGATGTCGGGCAGTCCCGTGGAGGAGTACGCGGCCCCGCCCCTTCTGGGCGAGAACACCCGGGAAGTCCTCTCAGACCTCCTCGACCTGGACGAGGCGGCGATCGCCGACCTGGCCGACCAGGGTGTGATCTGACCCCGGCGGTCCTGGGACATGCCCCCGTCCCAGGACCGCCGTCCCGGCGTCAGAGCCGCTCGATGAGGGTTCCGGTCCCCATGCCGCCGCCCACGCACATCGTGACGAGGCCGTAGCGTCCTCCGGTGCGCTCGAGCTCGTTGAGCGCCTTGGTCACGAGCACTCCACCGGTCGCTCCGAGGGGATGCCCCAGGGCGATGGCGCCACCGTTGACGTTGACCCTCTCCAGGTCCGCCTTGTGCTCGCGCTGCCAGGCCAGGACGACCGACGCGAACGCCTCGTTGATCTCGACCACGTCGACATCGTCCAGGGTGAGGCCGTTGCGCTCCAGGATCGCCCCGGTCGCGGGGATGGGGCCGGTGAGAAGCATCACCGGGTCGCTGCCGACCAGGAGGGAGTCCACCACCCGGGCCCGGGGCGTGAGGCCGAGCGCCTCGGCGCGGGCGGCGGTCATGAGGAGCAGGGCCGACGCGCCATCGGAGATCTGGGACGAGGTCCCCGCAGTGTGCAGGGCTCCCAGGCGCTCCTTCTGGTTCACCTTGAGCCGCTCGAGGCCTTCGAGCGTGGTCGGGCGCGGGCCCTCGTCGGTCTCGACCGTCCTGGTCCCCACGCCGTTGCCCTCGTCGTCCACGATCGGGGCCTCGACGGGCACGATCTGGCCGGCGAACCGCCCCTGGGCGATGGCCTGGGCCGCGCGCCCCTGCGACAGCACGGCGAACTCCTCGAGGTCGTGGCGGGACAGCCCCCATGCCTCGGCGATCCGGTCGGCCGCCTCGAACTGCGACGTCACCTCGTAGTGCCGCTCGTAGCGGGGCGTCTTCGCCGGTCCGAGCTCGGGCATGACGCTGGTGCCCATGGGGATCGAGCTCATCGTCTCGACGCCGCCCGCGACGGCGGCGTCGACCACGCCCCCCGCGACCAGGCCGTAGGCCAGGGTGAAGGCCTGCTGCGACGACCCGCACTGGGCGTGCACGGTCGACGCCGCGACGCCCTGGTCGAGGCCGGCCGCGAGCCACGCGGTGCGCGTCACGTTGCCGGACTGGGGCCCGACCTGGTTGACGCACCCGCCGAGGACTTGCCCGATCATGCCCGAGTCCACACCCGATCGGGTGATCAGCGCGGAGAGCACGTCACCGAACAGGTCCGGGGCGAGATGGTGGGCGAAACCACCCCGCCGCTTGCCGACGGCGGAGCGCACCGCCTCCACGATGACCACGTCGGACATGTCGCCTCCTCGATAGATATACTTTAATTGTTTAACTATATCACCATGATGTCCGAAGAGCCCGACCCTCGAAGCCCGCGGATCCGACCCGCCCTGGTCATAAATAGTTGGATGATTTAACCTAAGCTCATGACCACGGACAAGAACATGCGGGCGGACGGGAAGCTGGCCGCCGGCCCCCTGCGGCAGGTGGCGGAGACGGCGAGGGAGCACGAGGCGAGGGGGTACGCGGGCCTCTGGACCTCGGAGTCCCAGCACGATCCGTTCCTGCCGCTCGTCGCGGCGGCCCAGGCCACCGGGCGGCTGGAGCTCGGGACGGCGATCGCCGTCGCGTTCGCCAGGTCCCCGATGACCCTCGCGTACACGGCCTGGGACCTGCAGCGCTACACCGAGGGCCGGTTCACCCTCGGGCTCGGCAGCCAGGTGAAGCCCCACATCGAGCGCCGCTTCTCCATGCCCTGGAGCCGGCCCGCGGCCCGCATGCGCGAGATGGTGTCCGCGATCCGGACCATCTGGGACAGCTGGCAGAACGGCTCCAAGCTGAGCTTCGAGGGCGACTTCTACCGCCACACGCTGATGACGCCCTTCTTCTCGCCCGGTCCCCTGCCGACGCCCGCTCCCAAGATCGTCATCGCCGCGGTGGGCGAGGCGATGTGCCGCGTCGCCGGAGAGGTGTGCGACGGGATCCTCCTGCACGGATTCACGACGGAGCGCTACATCCGCGAGGTGACGCTGCCGACAGTGCGCGAGGGCCAGGAGAAGGCCGGCCGGTCGGACCTTCCCTTCGAGGTCGTCGGCCTCCCGCTGACCGCCACAGGGACGACCGAGGAGTCATTGGCCGAAGCGGTGGGCGCGGTCCGCCGGCAGATCGCCTTCTACGCGAGCACCCCCGCCTACCGGGGAGTGCTGGAACTGCACGGCTGGGGCGACCTCGGCGACGAACTGCATGCCATGTCCCGCGGCGACGATCCCGAGAAGTGGACCAAGATGGGCGACGCCATCAACGACGAGGTGCTCAACACGTTCGCCGTCGTCGGGCCGCCCGACGAGATCGCCCCGGTGCTGAGCGAGCGTTTCGGCGATCTGGTGACCCGCTTCCAGTTCTACGCGCCGTACGAGCACGACCTCGACGTCTGGACTCCCGCGCTCACGCACTTCGCGCAGGCACCCGCCTAGATTCCCGCCTGGGCGTCATGCCGATGACGCGACCGCGCACCGGCCCTGCGACTCATGCGACCGGCCCGGTGCCGCCATTCGCTTGGCGGCTCCGGGCCGACGAGTTCGTGCGAGGAGGCCGAGCCGGACACGATCAGGCCTGTGACCAGCTGCCCGACCGGCGACCGTGTACGCCCGTACCCCGGTCTGTCACCCTTGTGGTGGTCGCCGGCCCAGCCTCCCGTCGCACGTCGGTCGGAGGATCCGGCGCGGGCGGCGCCGCACGGCGCACCCCGCGCCGGATCCTCTCGAACCGACCAGCACCTGCCGGCGGGCGGCCGCCGTCTCCAGCGACCCGCCACGACCAACAAAGATACTATTTATTTAGCTATATTAGCACGCTCAGCGAGAGAGCAGACCGAACCGCCGCGATCATCACGACTCGCGGGCGCGCGTGCGCAGCTCGTTCTTCAGCACCTTGGCGCTCGCGTTGCGCGGCAGCTCGTCGACGAGGAACACCCGCCGCGGCGCCTTGAAGCCGGCCATGTGCTCGGCCGCCCAGGCCTTGATCCGCCCCGCGTCCGCGTCCGCCCCCGGCCGGGGGACGACGAAGGCGGCCGTCACCTCGCCCATCCGCTCGTCGGGGACGCCGACGACGGCGACGGACGCGACGTCCGGATGGACCCCGAGCATCCGCTCGACCTCGGCCGGATACACGTTGAAGCCTCCGACGATGACGACGTCCTTGAGGCGGTCCACGATGCGGACGTAGCCCCTGTCGTCCATGACCGCCACATCGCCGGTGCGAAGCCAGCCGTCCGGCGTGATGGCCTCGGCCGTCCGGTCCGGTTCGTCCCAGTACCCGGAGGTCACGTTGTAGCCCCGGCACCACAGCTCGCCGGCAGTGTTCCGGAGAACATCTCGCCCGTCGCCGTCCACGATGCGCAACTCCACCTCCCAGGCGGCCCTGCCCACGGTGGTGGTGATCTCCGCGAACGCGTCCTGCCCGTGGATCGTCGCGGTGACGAGCGAGGTCGCTTCCGTGAGGCCGTAGCCGCTGTGCACGATCTCCGGTTTCAGCACGTCGCGGATGTCGCGCACCAGCTCCGGCGGGACCTGAGCCGCGGACGCCATGGTCACCCGCAAGGACGACAGGTCCGTGTCCTGCAGACGGGGCGAGGCGAGGATGTCCCGGAAGAGGGTGGGCGGTCCGCACAGGATGGTGATGCGCTCCCGTTCCAAGAGTTCGAGAACAGTGTCAGCCGCGAAGACCGCTTGCGGAAGGACGGTGGCCCCGTGCACGAAGCAGGCCATCCACCCCGCCTTGTACCCGAAGGTGTGGAAGAACGGCGGAATGATCAGGTAGCGGTCGCCGGGCCGGAATCCCATCACCTTCGACAGCCAGCCGTGCGCGCGCAACGACTGCCCGTGCGTCAGCACGACGCCTTTCGGGTGCCCGGTCGTCCCGGAGGTGAACATGATGTCCGACGGGTCGCCCGGGCCGATGGCGTCGACCGCGGCCTCCGCCCGTGCCCGGTCAACGGTTCTCCCGTTCTCGATGAACCCGTCCCAGGGGGTGTCGCCGTTCGCCGCCTCGCCGGACAGGACCACGACGCGCCCGGGCGCGACCGCGGGGAGATCCGGTGCCGCCCCGCGCACCATGCCCAGGTAGTCGTTGTCGAGGAAATCGGTGACCGTGAACAACGCGGTGGCGCCGCTCTTGCGCAGGATGTAGGCGGTCTCCTCGCCCTTGAAGCGCGTGTTGAGCGGGACGAGGACGCCCCCGGCGCCCTGGATGCCGAGGGCCGCGAGAATCCATCGCGCGCAGTTCGGCGCCCAGACGCCGACCCGGTCGCCCGGCTCGATCCCCAGGGCCATGACCGCCCGCACCACGTCGATCATGGCCTCGGCCAGGTCTCCGAACGTCAGCCTGAGTTCCCCCTCGACGATGGCCTCCCGGCGGCCGTGGCGGGCCGCCGAGACACGCACCGTGTTGGGAATGCTGAGCAAGCCCTCGTCGTAACGAATCCGCAGCTCATCCGGCACATGGCTCCAGCGGTCCTCCCTGCTCGGGGAAGGGTCGGCCGTCACACCGTCCCCTCCCCCGCGTTCAGCAGCTCGCGAGCCACGATGGCCCGCTGGATCTCCGCCGATCCCTGTGTCACCTCGAAGAACTTGCTCTCCCGGAAGAGGCGCTCGACCTCCATCTCCCGGGTCCAGCCATAGGCTCCGCAGACCTGGAGCGCCGACCCGGCGGCCTCGCGCGCCGTGCGCCCGGCCACGAGCCGCGCGGCCGCGGCCTCACGCGCCACCGGCCGACCCTGGTCGACCATGGCCGCCACCGACCGGACCAGAGCCCGGGCGGCCAGGACGTCCGCCTGCGTGTCCGCGAGGAGGGCCTGGATCGATGCGAACTTCCGCCCGATCGGCTGCTCCCTGTGCGTGCGTCCGAGCGCGTACTCGACGGCCTCGTCCAAGGCGCGCTGCGCGATCCCCACGCAAATGGCGGAGGCGCGCACCTTGCCTTGCGACTCCCCTGCGAGCATGGCCTCGAACCCGCGCGCCGGATCGCCGACCACATGGTCGGCGGGCACGCGGACACCGTCCAGGTACACCGGAGCGGGCTCTCCTCCACCGAGCCCGAGCACTTCCGCCGGCGGACCCGTGGACCAGCCCGGCGTGGCGGTATCGACGAGGAAGGCCCCGACCCGGTCGCCGGGTGTCCTGGCGAACACGAGGGCGACCGAACAGACCCCGGCGTAGGAGATGAACTGCTTGGCTCCGTCCAGGATCCAGTCATCGCCGTCGCGCCGCGCCTCGGTCCTGAGCTGACGTGGGTCGGAGCCCGTCTGCGGCTCGGTGAAGGCCCATGCCGCGACCACCTCCCCCGAGAGGAGCCCGGGGACCCACCTCCGTATCGCCGCGGGGCTGCCCAGCCGCAGGAGGGTGTCCGCGACCTGCACCGTGGTGCCCGGGTAGAGGGCGGCTATCGCCCCGGCCCGTGCGATCTCCTCGGTCGCGGTGACATAGGCGCTGAACGTGCCGCCCGCTCCTCCCACATCTTCGGGAAAGGGCAGGGAGAACATCTCCATCTCGCGGAGGCGTTCCCAGAGCTCCCGGGAGAAGCGCTGTGTCCGGTCGACGTCGGCGATCAGCGGTCTGATCCGCTGTTGCGCCCAGCGGCGGACCGCCCCGCGCAGGTCGTCCAGCTCGTCCGCGCCGGCGACCGGTGCCGATGTTCCCGTCACCCCGCGCCTCCGGGGAGCCGGCCCGTCGAGGGAAAGGCGGTCGAGCGGGCGGTCTCCTCCCAGGCGTCCAGCTCATGTCCCACGTCGGCGAGCTTGCCGCGTACCGCCTGGACGGCGTCCCG
This sequence comes from Spirillospora sp. NPDC046719, assembly GCF_040645715.1. Taxonomy (NCBI): domain Bacteria; kingdom Bacillati; phylum Actinomycetota; class Actinomycetes; order Streptosporangiales; family Thermomonosporaceae; genus Spirillospora; species Spirillospora sp. NPDC046719. The sequence goes on from NZ_JBEYYT010000184.1 coordinate 7,737, forward strand.
GCCGAGCGGGAGCCGAACCGGGGGATCATCGGCCGCGACGGCCTGGACGATCGCGTGCGCGGCCCGCCGGGGATCGCCCGGTTGTGCCCCGTCCAGCCGTTCCAGGCCACCGGCGATGGCGGCGACGACCTCGTACTCGGTGATGCTTCGCGCCGCCCGTTTGAGTCCGGCGCCGGCCCACTTGGTCCGGAAGGCACCGGGCTCGACGATGGTGACCCGAACGCCGAACGGCGCGAGCTCGTGGCGGAGGGCCTCGGAAAGGCCCTCCAAGGCGAACTTCGATGCGTTGTACAGACCGAGGCCGGGTTGCCCGGTGAAACCCGCGATCGAGCTGACGTTCACGATGTGCCCACGGCCACGCCCGCGGAAGTGCGGGATGACCGCGCGGATGAGCCGAAGGGGACCGGAGAAGTTGGTGTCCATCTGGTGCCGGGCCTCCTCATCGCTCACCTCCTCGACGGCGCCGAGCAGACCGTAACCGGCGTTGTTCACCAGAACGTCAAGGTGGCCGGCGAGCCGCACCGCCCCGTCGACGCGCTCGGCGAGAACGTCCGCAGGGTCGGTGGCGTCCAGCAGGACCGCGAACGCGCGTCCCGGAACCGACCTCTCGAACGCGCTCGCCTGCTCCTTGTCCCGGAACGTGCCGACCACGGTGCCCCCGCCGTCGAGCACCGTTTCGGCGAGCGCGCGGCCGAGGCCGCCCGACACCCCTGTGATCATCCAGTGCCGGGCGGCGCCGCTTCCGGTCATTCGTCGTTCACCCATCGCATCAGCCGCTGGAGCGGATAGAAGCCGTCGTGCGACAACCCGGGAGGCATACCGCCCGCCAGGCCGAGGCTCACGACGCGCTGGACGCCGGCGGACGCGAGCGCGTCGCGCAGTTCGGCCTTGCGGGCGGGCGGGTAGACGCCCACGGTCTGCGTGGCCACCCCGGCGTAGCGCACCGCGTCGGCGAGCGACGGCACCGGGATGACGTTGACGACCTTGCCGTCCGGATGGAACTCGACGGGCTCGGGAGAGCGGATGACCAGTCCGCGGCCGTCGTAGCCGCCCCACACGCGGTAGTCGTCCTCCAGACCGCGCAGCACCTCGATCTCCTCGCGGAGCTCGGCGCCGACCTTGGGGCCGCCCGCGGAGGAGAACTCGCGCGCCACGCCCATCCGCTCGCAGAGGGCGGCGGCGAACCGGTCGGCGTTCTCCACCGGGCCCTCGACGAACTGGAAGCGGCTCGCCACGCAGGCGGCCTGGTTGAAGAACGTGGCGTCGGTCGCGGCGGCCTCGGCGGCCTCCTCCAGTGCCTCGTCCGAGGCGAGGGCCTGCTCGCCGATCATCGAGATCGACGACTTCGGATCGAACGACACCAGCTCGAATCCCGGGCCGATGTACTTCAGAGCCCCGCGGATGGTGCTCTCCCCGCCCCAGGCCACGAGCTTGTCGAAGAACTGGGCACGGAACAGCACGCTCTCCACCGAGGTGTCGCCGCCTCGCCAGTACGCGGCCGAGAACGAGCGCACCACGGGGTGGTCCGGGGCGAAGGCGGCCATCGTGCGGAGCACGGCGGTGGCGGTGAACAGGTCGTTCGACGGAAGCTTGAGCAGATTGACGCCCTTGGTGATCGCGCCTCGGACGATGGACTGCGCCGCGACGCCCGGAGCGTTGCCGGCGAGGATGTGGACGAGGCGCGGCGGAAAGGCGCGGATCCCCGCCACGCGCCCGCCCGGCAGGACGACCTCGCGCCAGCCGTCGAGAACGTCGGAGCCGCCCAGCTCGTTGTCGATCTGAGCCCTGATCTGAGGAGCTTCGAAGCTGCGCCACAGCCGCGCGTAGGCTCGCTCGAGGACCTCCTCGGGAAGCGGGCTCACCGCCGTCATGTGCTCCAGCGCCTCGGCGAGCAGCCCGTCGGTGTCGTCCTTGAGATGCCGGCCCGTCTCGACCAGCAGATCGACGATCTCGCTCGTGGGCACCTCGAAGGCGGGGCCCGGCTCCGACCTCGGCCAGACCAGCCGGTCGAGGTCGAGCGCGGGAGTGCCGAACTCCTCGCCGGGCCGGCCGTGAACGACGGCGGAGCCGCGGTCGGTCACCCCCTGGACGACGTGGACGACCGGGGTCGGGCCGGCGGTGCGTCCCGCCGCCGTCTCGGTGCCGGACGGAGTCTCGGTGCCGGACAGAGTCGCGCCGCTCATGCCTGGATCATTCCTCTCACGTACGAGTCGAGCGTGGCGGCACAGGTGATCTTGTCGTCGCCGCCGAGGTCGCCGTATCGGGTGATGTCGGGCAGCACGGTGGGACCTGAGCGGCCGCACTCGCAGCCGCCGAAGTTCACCCGCACCCGGTCCCCGCTGATCAGGCCGCCCCAGCGTCCCTGCAGCGAGACGTCCAGGAAGGCGAAGCGCCCTTCGACGATTCCCTCGCGCTGGTTGAGCAGCGTCTCGCCGGGCTCGTCCAGGATCAGCGGAAGGACCCACGGCGGGATGTGGTAGTTGCCCTTCTCGCAGGCCATGCAGGATCCCTGCAGCTCCGTCATGCCATAGCTCCGGACCCTGCGGACGTCTCCGTAGAACGCGGCGAGTTGCTGCGGGAAGTCTTCGGGCAGAACGTTGTTCTTGTTGCCGCCGCCGGCGAGCACCAGCGAGTCCGGGTGAAACTCTCCGTCGGGCACACCGCGCGCCCGCATGCCCTGCATGAGGGCGTAATGCTGATTGTTCATCGCGGCGATGAACAATGGCTCGCGCCGGTGCTCCACGATGTCGTCGATCAGCGCGTCGAGCGTGGCCTGCATCTCCCCGCCGCGCTCCTCCGAGGCGCTTTCGAACTCCTTGACCTCCTGGGGCGTGGCGGTCCCGTCGGTCATCTTCTTGCGCAGCAGGCCGGTGCGCATCAGTTCGGAGACCCTGAGCGGCTCGCCGGTCAGCAGCCTCAGCTCCCCTTCCTTGACGAAGAGATCGGCATGCATCTGGAACCCGTCGATGGAGCGCATCGGGCCGCTGGCGGGCGTGAGGATGTAGCCGCGCCGGCTGCGCTCCGGCGGCAGCGGGCGGGGCCAGCAGGTGAGGTTGGTCATGACGTTCCAGAGGTGGTCCCGGTCCGCCTCGACGGTGTTGAGGAACGAGACCTTCCCCGACGTCCCGCTGGTGATGTAGAGCCGGTGCCCCGCGGCGGCGAGCCGTCCGATCCAGTCGTCGATGTCGGTGACGCCGTCGACGTCGACCTCGTCCGGCTCCGCGACGGAGACGGTCGAGTACCAGCGGAGCAGCCGGTCCCAGTGCCCGGAGGTGAGGTAGGAGAGGGGGTAGGACTTGTAGCTGGTGTGTGAGAACAGCAGGGGGACGATGTCGTCCTCGGCACCGATCTCCTTGACGCCTTCTTCGCCGGCGCGGCGGTGCAGCAGCGGAATCCGCTCGCGATGCTCGGCGAAGCATTCGCGGGCCGCTTCCAGTTGGAGCTCCCGCAGCCGCCCGGACGGCTGGTCGAAGGTCTTCCCGGAACCGGCGAGATCGCGGATCTCGTCTCGGGCGCTGGTCACGGCTCCTCCTCGCTCAGGTCACCGCTCAACGGTGAGCCACGAACTAATCAGATGTTAAATCTGAAATATTTAGCTAATTTGCAAAGCTAGACCGGGCCGCTTCCGGTGTCAATGGCCTCGGAAGCCGAAGCGGGCGCCTCGGCGCCCGGTCCCGGCTACCGGACATCGGAGAACCGGAGGGAATGCTCGACGAGAGCCACCAGGACGCCCTTGACCACCTCACGCCGGCGCACGTCGCAGAGCATCACCGGAACGTCGGGGTCGACGTCCAGGGCCTTGCGGATCTCGCCGGTCGTGTAGCGGCGAGCGCGCTCGAAGCAGTTGGCCGCGATCACGAACGGAATCCCGCGCTGCTCGAAGTAGTCGATCGAGGCGAAGCTCGTGGCGAGCCGCCGGGTGTCGGCGAGCACGATCGCGCCGATCGCCCCGTAGGAGATCTGGTCCCACATGAACCAGAAGCGCTCCTGGCCGGGAGTGCCGAAGAGGTAGAGCCGGACGCCGCCGGACAGCGTGATGCGGCCGAAGTCCATGGCCACGGTGGTCGTCGACTTGTTCTCCACACCGCTCAGATCGTCGACGCCGCTGCTCATGTCGGTCAGGGTCTCCTCGGTCCGGAGCGGGCGGACCTCGCTCACGGCGCCGACGAGCGTCGTCTTCCCGACCCCGAATCCGCCCGCCACGAGGATCTTCAACGTGTGGAGGGGCAGGTCTTCGGCTTGCGTGCCCGTACCGGGCAGGTGGGGGTCCGCGTCAGAGGCGGCGAAGTTCATCGAGCACTCTCATCAGGAGTCGGGGGTCGGGACGATCGGACGGTGTCGGGGGGAGCAACTCCTGGATCAGGCGGTGCTGCCGCAGGTCGTCGAGCAGGATCTGCACGACGCGCAGCGGAAGACCGGTCTCCGAGGCGAGGTCGGCCGGGGTCGAGGGCCTCCGGCAGAGTTCGAGCAGCCGCCGCTGGGAACTGGAGAGGGCCGGGGCGCCGTCCGGCTCGTTCCCGGTGGCGGCCAAGAGCGTGACCAGATCCAGCGGCGCGCCGCGGGGGCGCGTCCGCCCGCGCGTCACCGCGTAGGGGCGGATGAGCGGTCCCGCCTCCCTGCCGACCACGCGTTCTCTGGGCTCGTCCGCCACGAGGCTCACCCGAGCCCGGACGGCCCCGGCGATGTCGGGGTTCCCGCCTCGGCGGAGCCGCGGGGGGCGGCGCCGATCTGGAGTCTCAGCCGTTTGATCAGCATCGTGGTCTCGTAGGCGACGAGTCCCGCGTTGCCTCCGCTCTCGCTCAGGACGGCGAGGCAGCTCCCATGCCCCGCCGGCATCACGAAGAACAGCAGGCCGTCGAGTTCGACGACGGTCTGCCGCACCCGGTCGGCGCCGAAATGCTCGCGAGCGCCGTTCGCCAGGCTGAAGAAGCCCGACGCCAACGCCGCGAGGAACTCGGCGTCCCTTCGCACGAGGCTCTCCGAAGCGCCCATGACGAGGCCGTCACGGGAGAGCAGGACGGCCTGCCGCACCTCGGCGACCCGCTGGACCAGGTCCTCCAGCAGCCAGTCGAGCTGTCCGGTTGCGTGAGCTTGCGATTTCATTCGTCTTCCTGCCCGTCGTTCGGATCGTTGATGTCGTCGTCCTCCCTGCCTCGCCGCCAGCCCGCCTGCAGCGAGGACATGAGGCCACGGCTCAGATCGGGGTCCGGTTCATCGAAGTCGTCCGGTTCGCCGCCGCCCTTCGCGTGTGCGCCGCGGCCCGGCTGCCGGAGCTGGGGTGCCAGATGGCGCTGCCGCACCCGCTGGGGAAGAACCCCGGTGATCTCACTGGACAGCGGATCTGAAGCATCCGCCTCGGCCGGCGCCGGCGGAGCATCCGGAAACGGTGCGGGCGCGGGCGGCTCGGGATCCGGGACCGAGGCTTGGATCGCGGGCCGGAACGGCCGGCCGAGCCGCTGCGACGACGCGCTCCCGTTCGTCCGCGCGGTCGTCGCCAAGGCCCGCGGCCGGTGTCCGCCGCCGCCCGTCCCGCTCCCCTGGCCGGTGAGGGCGCCTTCGTCACCCGCGGCCAGCAGGCCTGCCGGAATGAGAACGATCGCGCTCGTACCGCCGTACGGCGAAGGGTGGAGGGAGACCTTGATCCCGTGTTGGGCGGCCAGCCGGGCGACCACGAAGAGGCCCAGGCGGTCGGTGTCGGCCAAGTCGAAGTCCAGAGGCTGGGCCAGCCGTTCGTTGAGCGCGGCGCGCTGCAGCGGGTGGATGCCGACTCCCCGGTCCACCACTTCGACGGCGAGTCCGGCGGCGACCGACTCGACCTTCACCGTCACCTCGGTGGCGGGCGGCGAGAACGTGGTCGCGTTCTCTATCAGCTCGGCGAGCAGATGGATGATGTCGGCGACCACGTCTCCGCTGATCGCGGCCGGCGGGGAGCCGACCACCTCCACCCGCGTGTAGTCCTCCACCTCGGAGATCGCGGACCGCACCACGTCCTCCGCGAGAACCGGATGATCCCAGGCCCGGACCGTCGGTGAGCCCGAGAGGATGACGAGGCCCTCGGCATGGCGCCGCATCCGTGTCGTGAGATGGTCGAGGCGGAACAGGTTCTCCAGCTCCTCGGGACTGGACGCCTTGCCCTCCATGGCGTCCAGCAGCCTGAGCTGGCGGTGGAGCAACGACTGGCTCCGCCAGGACAGGTTGACGAACACCTGGCTGATGCTCCCCCTGAGCTCCGCCTCCCCCACCGCCGTCGCGATCGCCGTCCGCTGAACCGCGACGAACGCATCGGCCAGGTCCGCGATCTCGCTGGTTCTGGCAGCAGGCGGCGCGGGCACCTCCTCTTCCACGTCCACCGGTTCGCCGCGCCTGAGTCTCGCGACGACCTGCGGCAACCGCTCGTGCGCCATGTGCCGGGCGACCTGCTGGAGTCTCCTGAGCTCCGCTGCCAGGCCCCGGGCGAGCACGATGGAGAGGACCACCGAGGCGAGCACGACCACGAGGCCGAGACCGCAGACGATCAGAAGCCGGATGGTGATCCGCTGAGCGACCGGATGGACCTGCTCCCGGTCGACGACCGCGGCCGCCTGCTGTGTGGTGCGCAGCCAGAGATCTGCCAGGGACGCAGTGGTCCGCGGCCATTCGGAGGCGTTCGAGGCGGACCTTCTCTTCACGACGTCGCTCTCGAGCCTGAGGAACGCGGTGTACTCGGGAGACCGCTCCAACCCGTCGAGGATCCCGCTCACGTGCCCCGACGAGCCGGCGCGCGCCAGGGCGAAGGACTGGGCACGGTTCCCCGTCCAGGTGACGAAGGCGGTGTACTCGCTCGCGTTCAGCCTGCCGGTGGCCGCGACCGAGGCCATCAGAGCGTCCTCCCGGAGGATGAACTCTTCGGCCCAGTAGGCGTCGATCAGGGCACGGCTCTGCTGGTAGACGGAGATGTCGTCGACGTTGACCATCATCCCGAGCAGCGGAATGGCGGTCTCGGTGACCTGGTCGTACCCGGTGATGACCTGGAGCGGTGTCGTAGAGCCGGCACCGACCCGGGAACGCAGAGCACCGAGCCCGGAGAAGGCCTGGTCGATCGAGCGGAGCCGCTGCTTCGTCACCTTGTTGAGAGCTCCTTGGGCATCCGACGAGAAGGCGGACCTACGGAAGGCCGCCAGGGCGGCGTCGGTCTTGCGCGCCTGCTCCTGGAAGCCCTGCACCCCCGCAGCGGTCGGATGTCCCGCGACGGATGCCGCGGCGGTCCGCTCGCCCTGGATCGCCGCGGTCGCGACGCTCACCGGCAAGCCGACGCGCTTGTACATCGTGGAGTAGTGGTACCGCTGGAGTGCGGCGGACGCCGTCGTGACCGCGGAGAACACCCAGAGGGACGACAGGGCGATCAGCGGCATCGCCAGCAGTAACGCGATCCTCCGCCGAACCGGCCGTGCCTGCGGCCGGTGATGGGACCCCTGACCGTTGTCTCGCTTCGCCATGCCCTCACCCTCAACGGACCTGCCGTGACATAGGTCATAGATCTTACTTATTTGATCTAGTTAGATCTAGCGATGCGTGCAGGTTCCGCTCAGCCGCGCTCCACGTCAGGCTCAGCACCGTACGCCACCTCCGCCGTAAGAGGGCTGTGACCAGCCACGATCAGAGGATGTCAGGAGTCCTGTCGACGCCGCTGCTTCGGCTGAATAAGATTAAATATCTATCTATTGGAGAGTCATGGAGAGTGTGCTCTGCGAGGTGTCGGACGGCGTCGCCGACGTCCGGCTGAACCGGCCGGACCAGCTCAACGCCCTCGACGACCCGATGTTCGCGCAGCTCATCACCGTCGGGGAGCGCCTGCTGAACGAGCCCGGCCTCCGCGCCGTCGTTCTGTCGGGTGTGGGACGCGCGTTCTGCGCGGGACTCGACTTCGCCGCCTTCCGAGCCCAGGCCGACGCCGAGCCCTGGCGTCCGGACGTGGTGGCACGGGCCGACGGCCGCGAGGCCCCGGCCGCTCCCCGCAACGATTTCGGCGTCCAGGGGCTTGTGCTGGCGCGAGGGCAAAAGGCGGTCTGGGTGTGGCAGGCGCTGGAAGTACCGGTCATCGCCGCCGTCCACGGATTCGCGCTGGGAGGCGGGCTCCAGCTCGCGCTCGGCGCCGACATCCGCCTCGTCTCGGCCGATGCGCGGCTGGGCGTCCTGGAAATGGACTGGGGGCTGACGCCGGACATGTGCGGGACCCAGATCCTGCCCCGTCTCGTCGGTCTGGACGTCGCCAAGGAGCTGACCCTCACCGCCAGGAAGATCAGTGGTGAGGAGGCCGTGCGCATCGGACTGGCCACGCGCGTGTGCCGGGATCCACGGGCCGAAGCGCTCGCGATGGCGGACACCATCGCCCGCCGCAACCCCGACGCGGTCCGCGCCGCGAAGAGCATGCTCAATCAGGCATGGGACGCGGAAGCCATGAAGGCGGGGTTCCGAGCCGAACGGGACTTCATGGAGCGGAACGTGGGCAGCCCGCTCCAGCGCGAAGCAGTGCGCACACGCCTGAAGAGCATCAAGCGACCGTGACCACCACTCCGTGTGGCATTGAGCCGACCGGCATCTGGACAGGAGCACAAGCCCGATGACTTCCGTAACCACTGGTCCGCGGCACCTCGCCGAACTCGGATCCCCGGCCGGCGGCTTCGCCGGACGGGCCCTGGCCTCCGGCCGGGTGATCGACGCCGGCCAATGGACGTCCGACGGCGCGATTCTGGGCCTGGTCCGCGAGGCCGGTTATCTCTGGGGAACGGTGCGCGACGTCGAGACGGGCGACATCGTCTCGCTCATGCGCCGGGTACCGCCGCCGAGCTCTTTCGCCGCGGAGGGGGCGGATCCGAAGACGGCGCTCTCCGGCAAGCTGATCATCATGTCCACTCATGACGGCGCCGGCGCCCTGCGGGTGCGGCGGGAGCCCAAGGGAGCGGTGGACAGCCGGCAGATCTTCCGCAGCGTCGCGCCCGGCGGGGTGCGTTTCCTGTCAGCGGACGGCACCTCTGGCCGGAGCTTCGACCTGAGCCTCTCCCCTGAGAGGCTGGCCTATATGGAGGAGGGCACGGTCGCCCTTCACGGCACGCTGGCTTGCCCCGCTCTCCAGTGGTTTCTGCCTGGGGCGGATGCGGCCCTCCTTTATCTCACCCAGACCTGGGAGGTGAGCGGCACCGTCCTCGGCCGCGAGGTACGCGGTTTCCTGTTCTGGGAGGAGGCCTACATGTATCCCGGAGCGCGACTGTACGTCTCCAAAGACCCTCTGCACGACGTCCGCTACACGACGTGGTACTCGTGGGCCAACCGGTACGGCGACGGCACGACAGAGGTCGGCCACTTCCTCTTCGGCCAGGACGACTTCCATGTGGGCGTCGTGGCCTCCAGCGACGGCCGCGTCCAGGTCGCGAAGCGGATGGACGCGGTCGTAAGGAGGGACTCCGAGGGGTATTGGCACGACGGGTTGGACTACACCCTCGATGGTGAGGCGTGGATCTGCGAACCCGATCCCCGCGGTCGTATGGAACTCGGCCCGATTCCCAACCCGCAGCAGGAGGGCCGCATTCGCCGCCGCGGCGAGAAGCGCGACATCGACGTCTGGATGGCATGGGGCGAGACCGTCCCCAAGAACGGCGATTCCCGCCGGAGCGATCGATGACCTCGGTCACCCCGGCCTGCATGCGGGGACGCTGACGACCACGGCGCCGGGGCCGAC
>NZ_JBEYYT010000185.1:0-17426 GCF_040645715.1 Spirillospora sp. NPDC046719
GGCCCGTCCCGGTGGGGACGGGCCCTTCAACGTCTGCGGGCGGGGGCGGTCAGTTGCCGAAGCCAGGGAACTGGGGCATCCCGGTGGTCGGGGAACCCGTCGGGTTCGGGGGCTGCGTCGGCTGCTGCGCCACGAAGATCGTCACCGTGTCGCCGGGCGCCACCGTCGCGTCCTGGCCGGGCGACTGGTCGTAGACGAAGCCGGTCGCCACCTGCTTGTCCGGCGGCGGCGCGCCCTCCTGCACCTTGCACTTCAGGCCGAGGCTCTCCAGCTTGGCGCAGGCGGCCCGCTTGCTGCTGTTGAACAGCGCCGGGACCTTCAGGTTGCTCGGGCCGTTCGAGATGACGACGGTCACCGTCGAGTGCGGCTTCACCTGCGAGCCGGCCGTCGGGTCGGTGCTGATCACGCTGAGCCGCGGGACGCTGTCGCTCGTCTGCACCGATTTCTCGACCTTGAAGCCCTTCTCCTCCAGCATGTTCTTCGCCACGGAGTACGGCTTGCCGGTCACGTCCGGCACCTCGACCTTCGGCACCGGCTTCGGCCCCTTGGAGACGAGGAGGACGACCGACGCGCCCTTGTCCAGGCTGGAGCCCGGCTTCGGCGTCGAGGTGATGACGGAGCCCTTGTCGACGTCGTCGCTGTAGTCGGTCTGCGGCGTGCCGACCTTGAAGCCGAGCTTGGTGAGCTGCGCCGACGCGGTCTTCGCGTCCTGGTTCACGATCGACGTCGGGATGGCGACCTTGTCGTTCCCGCCGTCACCGCCGCCGCCGCTCATCATCCAGCCGATCAGCGCGGCGCTGCCGATGAAGACCACGGCGAGCGCGATCCACAGCGCCGCCTTCTTGCCGCCGCCGCGGTGCTCGGGATCCTCGTCGTAGTGGACGGGCGGCAGGTTGTAGCCGTTGTCCACCGGCCGCTGCACCTGGGTGTGCGCGCCGCCGCCGGGGTAGCCGCCCATGACCTGCGTGCCCTGCGGCTGCCCGCTCATGAGCATGGTGGACGCCGCCGTCGACGCCACCGGCTGGCCCTGCAGGACGCGCTGGATCTCCTGCCGGAACTCCGTCGCGTTCTGGTAGCGGTGGTCGGGGTCCTTCGCCATCGCCTTCAGGACCATCGCGTCCGCCCACTGCGGGATGTTCGGATCGACCTGCGACGGCGGGACCGGCTCCTCCCGGACGTGCTGGTAGGCGATCGCCACCGGGGAGTCGCCCGTGAACGGGGGGCGGCCGGTGAGCAACTCGTACAGCACGCAGCCGGTCGAGTAGATGTCGCTGCGGGCGTCGACGCGCTTGGCCTGCGCCTGCTCCGGCGACAGGTACTGCGCGGTGCCGATCACCTGCGCGGTCTGCGTCATCGTGGACGCCGAGTCGGCCATCGCCCGGGCGATGCCGAAGTCCATGACCTTGACCTCGTGCTGCCGGGTGAGCATCACGTTGGCCGGCTTGATGTCGCGGTGGACGATCCCGCCGCGGTGGCTGTAGTCCAGCGCGCGCAGGATGCCGTCGGTGATCTCCAGCGCCTTCTCCGGCAGCAGCGCGCGGTTCTCCCGCAGCAGGTCGCGCAGCGTGCTGCCGTCGACGTACTCCATCACGATGTAGGGGATCGGGGTGTCGCCGATCATGTCCTCGCCGGTGTCGTACACCGCGATGACGGAGGGGTGGTTCAGCGACGCGGCGGACTGGGCCTCGCGCCGGAACCGGGCCTGGAACGTGGGGTCGCGCGCCAGGTCGGAGCGCAGGGTCTTGATCGCGACCACGCGATCCAATCGCAGGTCACGAGCACGGTAGACCTCGGCCATGCCGCCGCGCCCGATCACCGTGTCGAGCTCGTAGCGGCCGCCGAGCAGCCGAGGTTGACTCATATGTGCACTTTCCCTCGTACGTCTACACCTTGTTGTCCGAACTTAGCTCCCCGCTCTGCGTGGGCGAGGGATCCGGGCTCGGAGTTGACGGAGTCGTGGTGCTCGCCGTCGGTGTCGGTGTTGGCTCAGGGGCGGTGGGAGTCGCCCGGGACGGTTTCGTGGTCGGCTTGTGCGAAGGAGACGCGGTGCGGCTCCGTGGCGCTGACGGACGGATCCTATGCGTCCGGTGCGGCCGGGTGACAGCCGGTGTGGGGGTCGGTGTCCGGTCCGCGGACGGTCTGCCGGGAGCGGTGGCCGGATCGTCGACGCTGTCACCGCCGACCGGGCTCATGACGGGGGCCCGCGGCGCGTCCCGCCGGTCGCGGGCCGCACCCGACGCGCCCTCCCACAGCGAGCCGACGACGATGGCTCCCACCACCAGCAGCACGGCCGCGACCGAGGTGAACGCCAGCACCGTGCGCCGTTGCCCGGTCACTGTCCCGGTGGTGAGGTTATCCTCCGCACCGTCTGCGTCAAATCCCGACAAAGCGGATGCGTGTGAGTCCGTCCGCTCGGGGCCGGCCGCCGTGCGCAGCGGCGCCGCCAGCGGATCGACGACCGTCGGGCGCTCCGTCCCGGCCCGGCCGTCCCGCGCCCGGCGGCCCGTGCTCAGCGAGCGGCGGATCGCCAGGGCCCGGTCCGCGACCGCCGCCGCCCCGTCCGGACGGTCCGCCGGGTCCTTCGCCAGCATCTCCATGATCAGCGCACGCACCGGCTCCGGCACCCGCGCCGGCAGCGCCGGGGGCGCGTCCCGGACGTGCTTGAGCGCCACCTCCACCGGCGTCTGCCCGTCGAACGGCGGCACCCCGGCCAGGCACTCGTAGGCCACCACGCCCAGCGAGTACAGGTCAGCGGCGGTGGTGATCCCGCTCGCCGACGCCTGCTCCGGCGAGATGTAGTGCGCCGTCCCCATGACCATCCCGGTCGCGGTCTGCGACGCCGCCGCCAGCCGCCGGGCGATCCCGAAGTCGGTGATCTTCAGGGTGCCGTCCGGCGACACCATCAGGTTCGCCGGCTTGACGTCCCGGTGCACGATGCCCGCCTCGTGCGCCACGGCGAGGGCGCGGCCCGCCTGGACCAGCAGGTCCAGCACGGCCTCCACCGGCAGCCCGCCGTCGCGGACGAGGATCTCGTCCAGGGGCTCGCCCGGGACCAGCTCCATGACCAGGAACGTCCGGCCGTTCTCCTCGCCGTAGTCGAACGCCTGCGCGATCCCGGTGTGCTGCAGGCCCGCCGCGAACCGCGCCTCCGACTCGAACCGGGCCCGCGCCGACACGTCCCCGCCGAGCTCCAGCCGCAGCAGCTTCACCGCCACCGGGCGGCCCAGCGACTCGTCCCGGGCCCGCCAGACCTCGCCCATCCCGCCGGTGGCCAGCCGCTCCAGCAGCCGGTACCGGTGGTTCAGGACGAGGCCCGCGCTCACTTCTTCAACACCTGGCGCATGATCGCCGCGGCGATCGGGCCCGCGCCGGTCGCACCGAAGCCGCTGCCCTCGGTCATCACCGCGAACCCGTACCGCGGGTTGTCCGCCGGGGCGAACCCGACGAACCAGCGCGCGTTCGGGATGCCGGGGCCCTGCTCCGCCGTACCGGTCTTACCGGCGACGTTCGAGCCCTGCAGGTTCTTCGCGGTGCCCGCCTGGACCACGGCGCGCATCATGTCCTCGAACTGGGACGCCTGGTCGCTCGACAGCGGCTGGCTGTACTCCTTCGGCGAGGCGGCGTAGAGCTCGCTCTGGTCCTTCGCGCGGACGGTGTTCACGACGTAGGGGTTCATCAGCTTGCCGTGGTTCACGATCGCCGCCGCGACCATCGCCATCTGCAGCGGGGTGGCCCGCACGTTCTCCTGCCCGATACCGGACCGCGCCGTCGCGTCCTGGCCGGTGTGCTGCTGCTTGCCGTCGGCGTCGGTGTAGTTCACCGGCACGTCGCTCTCCGCGGCGGGCATCATCGGCTCGAGCTTCACCGACTTGCCGAACCCGTACTCGGCGGCGCCCCGGTTCAGCCGCTCGATGCCGAGCTGGAGGGCCAGCCGCCCGAACGAGGTGTTGCAGGACTCGGCGTACGCGCCCTTCAGCGGCGCCCGTCCGCCGCAGGAGCCGCTGTCGCTGTCGTTCGGCAGGTTCGTGCCGGACTCCGGCAGGGTCAGCGGCGAGGTGTCGACCACGGTCTGGTCGTTCATCCCGAGCTGGTTCATCGCGGCCGTCGCCGTCACCGTCTTGAACGTCGACCCCGGCGGGAAGGTCTGGCTCAGCGCGTTGTCGTTCAGCGGCCGGATCACGCCGCTGCCCTTGTCCAGCTGCTCCAGCCGCTTGACGCCCTTGTCGCCGGTCTGCGGCGCCACCTCGTTCGGGTCGAAGGACGGCCACGACGCCGCCACCTGGACGGCGCCGGTCTTGGCGTCGATGACCACGGCGCCGCCGCGGCGGCCGGGCGCCGTCTGCGCCTTCAGCTGCGCGTACGCGGTCCGCTGCGCCTGCGGGTTGATCGTCAGCTCGACGTTCCCGCCCTCCGGCTTCTTGCCGATGAACGTGTCGAACCAGTGCTGGCTGGCGATCCGCTTGTCCTTGCCGGCGAGCAGCGCGTTGTAGGCCTTCTCGACCTGCGTGGCGTTCCCGTTGAAGTACCCGGTGATCGGCGCGAAGATCGGCCCGTCCTTGTAGGTCCGGCCGTACTTCGGGTTGTCCTTGCCCGTCGGCGTGGACGTCACCAGCACCTCGCCGCCCGCCGAGATCTGCCCGCGCGGCGAGTTGAACACGTCCTGGTACTGCCGTGCGTTGTGCGGGTCGGTGCGCAGGCTCTCCGCCTCGCTGCCCTGGACGTAGTTCACCTGCGCCATCAGCCCGAAGAACAGCAACAGCGCGAAGACGGCCACCCACCGGATCGGCTTGTCCATGTTCATGGAGCGGAGATCACCTCGTGCTCACGATCTGGGTCATGCCCTCGTCCTGGATGGCCTGCGGGGCGGGCTTGCGGGCGTCGTGGCTCATCCGGACCAGGATGGCGATCAGGATCCAGTTCGCCATCAGCGACGAACCGCCCTGGGACAGGAACGGCGTGGTCAGACCGGTCAGCGGGATCAGCTTGGTCACCCCGCCGACGATCACGAAGACCTGGAGGCCCAGCACGAACGAGACGCCGCCCGCGAACAGCTTGAGGTACGGGTCCCGCGCGGCGACCGCCGTCTTCATGCCGCGCTGCACGATTAAGGCGTAGACGAGCAGCAGGGCCATGAGCCCGGTGAGCCCGAGCTCCTCGCCCATCGAGTCGAAGATGAAGTCGCTGAACGACAGCGGCGTCTGCCACGGCTGGCCCTGCCCGAGCCCGGTGCCGAGCACCCCGCCCTCACCGAGCGCGAACAGCCCCATCATCAGCTGCCGGCTGTCGGAGTACTCGCCGCCGAGCTTCGCGCAGGCCGTGAAGCCCGGGTAGCCGCTGCCCGCCGCCTTCTCCGTCTTGTAGATCGTCGTGTCCGGGTTGACCGGGACGACCTTGCCGGTGTGCAGCAGGCAGCCGCCGTCGAAGTACGGCTTCGGGTTCTGCCAGATGTCGATGCGCTGGTTGACGTGCGCCATGAACGGCAGCTGCGTCGCGACCAGCACGCCCACCGCCAGCAGCCCGACGCCGATCGCCACCCACGACACCCGCTGCGTCGCGATGTACAGCATCGACACGAACAGGCCGAAGAACAGCAGCGCCGTGCCGAGGTCCTTCTGCATGAACAGCACGCCCAGGCAGAAGAACCAGATCACGACGATCGGGCCCAGGTCGCGGGCGCGCGGCAGGCTGAACGGGCCGATCTTCTTGCCGATCAGCGACATCGCCTGCCGCTTGTTCACCAGGTACCCGGCGAAGAACACGACCAGCAGCAGCTTGGCGAACTCGCCCGGCTGCACCGACAGCGGCCCGACGTGGATCCACACCCGCGCGCCGTTGATCTCCGCGCCGATGCCCGGCACGATCGGCAGCAGCAGGAGGATGATCGCGATCAGGCCGGTCAGGTACGTGTAGCGCTGCGCGGTCTTCGGCGTGAACGACAGCGGCGCGTCGGTCTTGGTGGTGTCCCGCATGATCAGGACCGCGGCGACGAACAGCCCGATCCCGACGAACGTCCACAGCAGCTGCCCGGGCGCGTCCGCCGCGTCCTTGATCAGCTTCTTGCCGGCCAGCTGCGCGGCCTTCTTGGTGTCGCTGGTGTCCAGGTCGAGCCGGTAGATCATCGCCAGCCCGAGCCCGTTCAGCGCCACCGCCAGCGGCAGCAGCAGCGGGTCGGCGTACGGCAGGAACTTCGTCTGCACGAAGTAGGCGGCGAGCGCGAGCACCACCAGGCCGCCGCCGAAGGTGAACAGCCCCGCGGGGATGTGCCCGTCACGGGCCAGCCCGACCTCCGCGAACGCCGACAGCGTCAGCACCATCGCGAACGCCAGCAGCGCGAACGACGCCGCGTTGCGCCGCTGGTAGGGCAGGACCGCCCTGATCTGCTCCCCGAGCGAGTTCATCTATGGCTACCCCCGTCGGAAGGGCAGTCCTTGATGGACGGGTTGCTCGCCTTGCACTCGTCGCGGCGGTCGCCGAGCTCCTTCAGCTTCGCCTCGGCCGCCTGCTGCCCGATGAACGCGAGACCGCCCTTCGTCACGGCGGTCGCGTCCGAGGTCGGCAGCTCGCTGAGCGGGATGTCGCTGTTGGTGATCTTCTTCTCCTGGCAGTTGCGCTGGCCCTGCCCCTTGACCACGACGACCTTCCCGGCCTCCTCGGTCAGGACGTACTTGCACACGCGGTTCTTCAGGTCGTCGAGCGCGGACGGGCCGTTGACGCTGTAGGTGCCCTTCACCTGCGCCTGCAGGTCCAGCGGCAGGTCCGCGACGAGGATCGGCGGGTTCGGCTGCTTGTCGGCCTTCCGGGACAGGCTGATCCCCGGCACCTTCTGCGTCGTCCCCCGGTACAGGACGACCTTGCCGTCCTCCGAGCCGATGTAGTAGCCGTTCCGGACGTTCTGCACGAGCACGAAACCGCCCGCCACCACGGCCACCACCACGACGCCCGCCACCACGATCAGCCACGTCCACCGGCGCGCGCCCCCACCGCGCCGCCGCGGCGCGGCCATCGGCTCCTGCATGCCCTGCGGCATCGAACCGGGAGGCCCCGCCATCGGCTCGTTCATCGGCATCGGCGCCGGCGGCGGCATCTCGTCCACCGCGACCGGCGGCTGCGGCATCGTGTCCCGCAGCTGCGCCGCACGCCCCGCCGGGGTGTCCGCCACCGTGACGTTCGCGCCCGTGCCGCCGCCCGGCGGCTCCGGCGGCGAGGCGTTCGCCGCCGCGCCCACCGCGTGCCCCGGACCGCCCGTCGGCGGATGCCGCTCCAGGTCCACCACGTCCGCGACCACGCAGGTGATGTTGTCCGGGCCGCCGCCCCGGTTCGCCAGGTCGATGAGCTGCCGGACGGCCTGCTCGGGCTCGTCCACGTCGGTCAGCACCTGGAAGATCGTCTCCGCCGTCACCACGCCGGACAGCCCGTCCGAGCACAGCAGGTAGCGGTCCCCGACCTTCGCCTCCCGCAACGACAGGTCAGGGTCGACCTCGCCGCGGCCGTCCAGCGCGCGCAGCAGCAGCGACCGCTGCGGGTGCGTCGCCGCCTCGTCCGGGCTGATCCGGCCCTCGTCCACCAGCGACTGCACCAGCGTGTGGTCGTGCGTGATCTGGAAGAGGCTGCCGTCCCGCAGCAGGTAGGCGCGCGAGTCCCCGATGTGCACCAGCGCGACCTGGTTGCCCGCCCACAGCATCGCCGTCAGCGTCGTGCCCATGCCCTGCAGGGCCGGGTCGGACTCCACGATGCGGTGCAGGTTGTCGTTGGCCGTCTTCACCGTGTGCTCGAGCGCGGCCAGCAGCTCGTTCGCGGGCAGGTCCTTGTCCAGCCCGCGCAGCGCGTCGATCGCGGCGGCACTGGCGATCTCGCCGCCGACGTGCCCGCCCATCCCGTCGGCCACCGCGAGCAGGTGCGCCCCCGCGTACGCCGAGTCCTCGTTGCCCTCGCGCAGCATGCCGACGTCGGAGCGCGCGGCGTAGCGGATTCCCAGTGTCATTTGCGCAGCTCGATCACGGTCTTGCCGATACGGACCGGTACGCCGGGCGGCACCGGCATCGGCCGGGTCACCTTCGTGCGTCCGAGATATGTGCCATTGGTCGAGCCGAGATCTTCCACGATCCACTGACCGTCCTGCGCATAAAGTCGGGCATGCCGGCTCGAAGCGTAGTCGTCGGTCACCACGAGCGTGGCGTCATTGGCGCGACCGATGGTGATGGGCACCCCCGTGAGGTCGATGACGGTGCCGGCCCGCTCGCCCTGGACGACCACGAGCTTGCTGGGGGCGCCGCCCTGGGCGCCGCGGCGCGGCGGCGGGGGCGCCGCCATCTGCGGCCGGCCCGCCTTCGGGGGCCGGGGGGGCTGGGCCGCGCGCGTGGCCGCCTTCGTCGCCGCCTTCGAGCCGAACAGGTCGGCCCTGATCACACCGACGGCCGCGATGACGAAGAGCCAGAGCACCGCGAGGAACGCCAGCTTGATCAGCGTGAGGGTGAAATCGGACATCGGAGTCGGGGTTACTCCCTATCGCGGCGGAACACAAGGGTAGTGCGGCCCATCGTGACCCGGGAGCCGTCCACCAGCGTCACCCGCCGGATCGGCTGCCCGTTCACGAACGAGCCGTTGGTCGACCCTAGATCCACGAGCACGATTTCGGGACCTTCTACGCGGATCTCGGCATGGTGCCGGGACACGCCCGGATCCACGAGACGCAGGTCGCAGTCGGTGCCGCGGCCCAGGAGGGTGACCGGAGTGTTGATCTCATAAGTGCGCTGCGTGGTGTCGGAGCCCTCCACCGCCGTCGTCACCAGGAGCCGCGGATTGCCGCCGAAGGCGCCGCCCCGGCCGCCCTGCGGCACGTCGCTCACGGGCTGGCGGATCTCCCCGCCCTCCACGGTCGACCCCCGGATCACGCCGGACCGGATGCGGAACATGCCCGTGGCGAGGTCCCCCGCGTTCTCGAACCGGACGCGCACCGGACCGACGAAGGAGTACCCCTGCTCCTTCGCGTACTCGCGCGCCAGATTCGCCAGCTCCTGGCTCAGGCTGTCGGCGTACACCTGCAGCCGCTGCCCGTCCTGCTGAGAGATCTCGACGACGAAGTCGTTCGGGACCAGCGTGCGGCCCTGTGCCACGATCGCGGCCCGATCGTCCATCTCGCGCTGCACAGCACTGGCCACCTCGACCGGCTGGAGCTCCGACTTGAAGGCACGGGCGAAGGCCCCTTCGACCATGCCCTCGAGCCGTCGCTCGAAGCGCTGAATGACGCCCACGGGCACCTCCTCTCCCCACTGGTAGACGATCGTATCGGTGCGAAGGTTCGCGAGAAGTATCCGAGTACCTAACCACTGCTCCGACCGTGCTAGCCTTTTCAAGCGCCCGGAAACGGGCCGACACCCTGGGCGGGTGGCGGAACGGCAGACGCGCACGGTTCAGGTCCGTGTGTCCGAAAGGATGTGAGGGTTCAAATCCCTCCTCGCCCACTCGGGGGTGGTGACGTAAGTCTCCGCCCCATACTGACGGAATGAGCCCCCACGCGACAGCGCGGGGGCTCTTCGGCTTCTCGGGAGTGTTTCGAGGGGGCCTGCGCGTCTTGAACGCGGTCGGCGATGCGTGTTGTCAGGGCCTCGGAGGGCTGCCGGGCGCCCGGTGGAGCGTTTCAGGGCGCGCGGCAGCCCACCCTCGGTGTGGACAACTGGGTTACGGCTGTGCTGGGGACTGCTATCGGTCAGGGCAGATCGTCGATGTAGCCGGTGGGCGTCCAGTGGCTCAATGGCTTGGATGTCCGCCTTGGTGCTCGACGGCGGGGTTGGCCGTCTTCTCGTGGGAGCGTGTCGAGCCAGCTGCGGATCTTTCGGAGATTGACCTGTGCGAGCTGGAAGGCGAGCAGCAGGGTCTGCGCGGCGATGCCACGGATGCGTCTGCGCCCCGCTCGCTCGATAGCCTCGCGAGCGTCGTCCTTGGCGTAGCCATTGATGCCTTCGACGGCGTTGCGGAGCCGGTAGTAGACCTTCTGCCACTCTGCGCTGCCGTAGGCGCGCGGCTGCCAGTGCTTGGCCCCGTCCTCGGGGGCGATGGTGATGCTGGTCTGACAGCAGACCTTGGGCGACCCGGCCGGCGTGGGCTGGGGATCGACTACAGGCAGCCGGGGGTCGCCGTTTTTGGACACCTTCTCCTTCAGGGGGCAGAACACCTTCCCGCGGTGGTGCGGGCATTGGTACCGCTGGTGTCCTTCGGCGTCAGGTCGGCCCTTGGCGGGCAGCGCGTAGGGGGCGCGGGCGGCGATGCGATCGACCCAGGTCTGCTTGTCGATCTTGCTGGGGCTGTTTTTGGCGGCGTGCAGATCTTGGGTGGCGGTGACCAGGTGGGTGGGCATCCAGGGGCAGTACCAGGTGCCTTCGACCATGTTCGCGCCGTGCGCGGTGGCTTGGATGCCGCGTTGGTTGGCACGGTAGTCGTAGGTGGGTTGGTAGCCCATGGCGCGGACGGGCAACTGCCAGTTGTCTTCCTTGCAGCTGTTGTAGAGGTTGTCGGCGCCCAGGTCGCCTGCGGGGTGGCCGCGCTGCTGGATGTTGTGCAGGATGGCGACGCCGTTGGGGCCGGGGTTGTGGCCGGGCCTGTCGAGGGTCATGCCCAGGATGAGGGCCGGGGGCGCTTTGGAGTCTCCGCAGCCATCTGCGTCGGGTTGGAACGTGTGGTGTGGGTTGCGCAATACGGCGAAGGCGGCGTCGTAGCCGAAGATGATCTTCGGGATGCGGCCCTTGCGTGGTCGTCCTTTGCTCGTCCGCTGGCGGTTGGTTGTGGCGGGCTGGGCTGGCTGTGCTTCCGTCGGTACGTCGGGGTCTCGGTGGTCGCCTTCGCGGGTGTACCAGCCGGCGTCGGGGTCGGTGGAGGTGACGGGACCCTGGTGTTTGAGGCCGCGGGCCCACGTGCGGATGGGGGTGGCGTCCACGCCGACCGAGCCGTCCCAGATCTCGGCCAGCAGCGGGCGGATGTTCGCGATGGAGGCTTCGAGGACCTGTCCGGTCGCCCATTGGAGCCGTTCGCGGCGGTTCTTGATCAGGTCTTGGTTGGCGGCCTTGAGGAGTCTGATCCTCTCTGCGTCGGGCAGGCGCTTGTTCTTCGGCAGCGGCGAGGGGTCCATCTCCTTCAGGATGGTGTGGAACAACCTCAGCACGACTCGATAGCCGGCTTCGAAGCCGCGCATGTTGTCGGGGCGCTCCTTGAGGTGGAAGCGGCGACGCCAGTCCTCGGCGATCCCCCAGTGCAGGATGTCGGCCACCTCGCTGAACCAGATGGCCCCGTGGCGGCGGGCGCACAGGTCCATGCCCACCAGCAGGCCTTCAACCGTGCACAGCCGAGGCCGTCCCAAGGTGCGGTGAAT
Organism: Spirillospora sp. NPDC046719; assembly: GCF_040645715.1. Lineage (NCBI taxonomy): Bacteria > Bacillati > Actinomycetota > Actinomycetes > Streptosporangiales > Thermomonosporaceae > Spirillospora > Spirillospora sp. NPDC046719. Next base: position 11,363 of record NZ_JBEYYT010000185.1, read on the forward strand.
GCGCGCCGCGAGTTCGTCGGGCAGGCCGGTGTCGGCGATGAACGCCGCGGACGCAGTGACCTCACTCTCGGTGAAGAGCGCGCGATCACGCCCAGTCCCCGTGTTCTGGTGTGGGGCGGTCACGGCTCTCCTCGCAGGATGGTGCTTGCTTCGCCTGCGGCGATGGGGCGGACGTGGGGCAGTACTCGCGACAGCCCGTGCAGGGTGTCCAGGCCGGCGGCGGCCACGATGATGTGCAACGGGACGTTGGTCTCGATCAGTTCGACCAGCCAGGTCGCGCGGAGCCGGGCCATCTTCAGTTGTGGTGTTCGGGGAGCGCTGTGAGCGCGCGCCACGAAGTTGGTCACCGTGTTCTTCGTGCGTGCCCGGACGCCGGGCCGAAACAGGTAAGCGGCCTGTCCGTCGAAGCGGGCCGCTTCGTGCTCCAGAACCCGCTCCCACGAACGCCGGCACACCACCAGGCGCTGCCGGGCTCCGCGTACGGCCACGACCACGGCGCCGTCCTGCACGCCGTGGCGCGTGCGGGCGCTGGAACGCCGGATGTCGTGGGCGAGCACGGGGATGACTTCCGGCGAGTCCAGCCCGCAGCCCAGGCCGAGGCTGAGAAGGATCTTGCAGCCCGCGCGGAGTTCTTCGGTCGGCTGGCCCGCCGCCCACGACCACAGCGCGCTGATCTCTGCTGGTGTGTAGGGCTTGGACTGCGTGGAGGCCGACAGTTTGATCGGCTTTCCGGTCCGGCAGTCGCTGCCGATGACCGCTTCGCGCAGCAGCAGGAGCTTGGAGCGGTAGTTGGCCTTGGTCCGGTCGCTCGCGGCGATGCCGACCAGGGTGAACCGTTCGATCAGCTCGCGCGACAGCCACGCCTTGCGGTCGGCCGGGAGGCCTTGACCGTCGGCGAACAGTGCCACCTTGGTCAGGGCTCCCATCAGCTCGCCGGCGGTGTACCGGTCGAGGGGTTCGGCGGCGCGCACGGTCGCGCGGACCTCGTCGCGAACGCGGGCCCAAGCCGCGGGGTTGCCTCGCGGCTTGTAGGAGTCGATCCGCTCGGACACCGGAACCTGCCACAGATAGACGCCAGGAGGCGCAAGATCACCTCTTCGCATTGCTGCCCCGATAGCAGGGTGCTACCGCAGTAGCAAAGATCATTTTGCGGAGTGAAGGGAGGTAGTGGAACTCGTGACTAGCGGCGACTCTCGGACCAGACGTCCACGCGACTTCGCCGTTGGCGGACAGTGGCCCTACGCCAAGCTCGCCGACAGCAGCGGAGCCGAGCACTACGGCGCCCGGGTCGCTCAGGAGATCGCGTGCAGGCTCGCCGAGGCGATGCAAGAGCAGGGGCTCAGCGCCAACCGGCTGGCCCGCGCCAGCGGGGTGAACCGACAGACGATAAGCAACGTCCTGGCTGGCGTCGTGTGGTGCGATCTGCTGACGATCGCCAATCTGCAGCGGGCGCTGCGGATCCGGATGTTGCCGGACGCGCCTGACGGTGACGTCCGGTTCGAGCAAGAAATAAAAGAGCATGGGCACCTCGCCGCCCCCGTTACGGAGGCGGGCACGTCGGAATGACGGCACGGCGAAATGCCCGAATAACCTGCACGCGCCCTCGCGCACGGGTATCTTCGGATACACGACGACGAGCCATCAGTTGATACCTGGGGGCCGGGTCGTACTGACCGCCGCCGGGCCTGAGAAACCGGCGGCGGTCGCCCTTATGCGCGGGCGGTCCGCATCAATGGTCCTAGATCGCGGCTCCTAGCTGCTGGCCGGAAGTCGAAGCCGCCTGAGCCTCGGTCGGCCCCGGACGGGCGACGCCGTCGTTGTAGCGGTACCAAGTGTCGCTGTGCGACACCCGAACTTTGATGAGCACCTTCCGCTCGACCATGATGTTGAGGGTCATCCGCACGGACTTGACGTTCGTCTCATCCAGGCACTCCGCGACGTCGCGAGCCTTCCACCAGCGCGCGGGGTCCTGCCCTACGAGGTCGCGGACGTCGTCGGCGCGGGTCCTGTACTGGGTCTCGCCAACATTTCTCGTACCGGCATCTCCACTGCCGGGGTTCCCCGGCAGTGTTGAGGTCTGGGGGCTGGTCTCGTCGCCGGGGCGAGGGTCGGCCGCCGCAGGCTCCTCGAGCGGAGGGTCGTCATGGAACGGGAAGCCTGCATCGACCAGCTCAGTGAGGGCCGTCACCACCTGCGTCAAGCTCGTGATCTGTGCCTTGACGTGGCCGAGCTCCTTCTGGAGACGGACCTCGCGGCCTTGGAGTACTTCGAGCTTGCGCTTGCTGTCGATGAGCGCTTCGCGTTGCAAACCTAGGCCCATGGGGTAAAAGGTACCGCCTGCCCCCTGTTTATGTGACCATTCCCGGCATCTGATCGCACGAACAGCCAGAGGCAAAGGAAATATCGCTGGCCGCCTTCCCGGCTTCCACAGGGGACGCGGTGGCAGAAGGACAGGTCACAGGGGAAGTGTCGGCTGCATGTGAGGCTTGAGGCGGTCGACTGTCTTTCCCTGAACGCAGTCGGGGCAAAGGAAGAAGCCAGATCCTGTCAGCCATCCATGTCGCCGGAGGTGATCGATGGCCGATTTTGGTGGTGTCTGCCCCACAGGCTGCCCAAGTTCTCTGTTTTGGGCGTTTTGGGAGGCAATGAACGGACCCTTGCCGTTCCGGCACGCGGCACACTCCACCGGCCAGCATCCTTCCGCAGGCGCGCACTCGTAACAGAAGCGCCGAGGTGCCCAAACGGGCCGCCGTTCGCGACAGTCGCGGACGAGCCATAGGCACATCAGGTCACCAAGGGCGCTCTCCAAGGCGCCAGACGCGTTCTGGCCAGGCGCGGCATCGGCGATCTCGGCCGCTGAGCGCCCGCAGGCCGAACATCGCAGGGTGCTGACACTGCTCGGCTTCGCTCCGGATCCGGAAGGCGTCGGGTGCGGGTGAAGCGCTGCTAGGTTCGGGTGGACGCGGCGGTCGGAGATGCGTGCCGACGCCGGTGATCCCGGAGTGGTGGCCGAACCCTCCCGGAAATGCACACGCAGCATGAACAAAGACCCTGAGCTGCCTGTTGCGCCCTGTAGATCACTTCCGCCCATGGCAAGGGTCTACCCGATGACCTGTGCCTCTCAAGCCTAGGACCGTCATCGAGTTGGGGTGCGCGCCAAACCGCGCTGCTGAGTGCAATGAGGGTGGCATGCAGATGTGTCAGTAAGAGTCCGTGGGAGTCGCAGAACGAGCGTAGAAGGCGCTATTTCAACCTGGGGGGCCACGGAACGCCCGCTGGAGTCGCAGAACGAGCGTAGAAGGCGCTATTTCAACCTGGGCGGCCGCGGAACGCCCGCTGGAGTCGCAGAACGAGCATAGAAGGCGCTATTTCAACCTGAGGGCCGCGGAACGCCCCCCAATGGGCAGGCGAATCGAGGCTGAGGACCGACAAGGCGGGCATAGAGACCCACTGGACTGGCACGTAGCGCGCTAAACAGGCACTTCGCCGCCGGAGGTGCCCCAGGCGGGAAGCGGCTGTACGAGTGATCGCAGTTACGCCTCGTGGTCGTGATGGATGAGAGGATGTGGGCGGTTGGACATGGTTTTTGCTGTTTGTGTCGGAGCCTGTCGGGCGGAGGGCGAAGTCAGGTGCGTCGGGACCGTCACCGGAGCAGCTGAGCGCGGCGTGGACGCTGCTGGACAGCGACTGGCGCTGGTGGCGAACAAGACAAGACGACGCGTCTGGGCTTCAGGCTCTTGCAGAAGTTTCAAGCAGAGGACTGGCCAGAGGGGGCGAGCTGGCAGACGAACCCAAGCGGCGCCGGAGGAGCGTGATCGCCGCTCGGGACTCCCCTTGCGGGCGCCTACTCGAGCCAGCCGGCTCCTGGCCGGTCCCTTGCCGCCCCAACAATGGCCGTGAGGCAACACTGATCACACCGGTCTCGCCACCATAACCCATCGAATGCAGACAGTAATCACTCGTTGCTTTTCGTGGTTCTTTGATCTGCCGGGTCCGCAGCACGAACTCCGCCTGCGTGACCAGCCTGATGGACTCCATCTGGCCCACGTAGGAACGCAACCTCCGCAGGTACTCCCGCCGCGACCCGTGCCACCGCCGCGCGGCCGACGACGGCTTCGGCGACTCCTGCGGCGCCGGTTGCGGGGCGGCCTCGACCAGCGTGGCCAGGATCGTGGTCACCAGTGCCAGGTAACCCCAGCTCCAGCTCAGTTTCCCGTGGTCCAGGATCTGATTGACCACAACCCCCGTCGCGACCGCCAGCGACGCGGTGACCAGGGGCCGCCCCATGACCCTCAGGCGTCCCACGGCAGCCCCACCTCCGGCACTCGGCGCGTCCATTGTCGGCGTTCGACGATGATGCGCGACCGGTCGGCGGCGCAGGGTCCGGATGTGGTCGCCGCCTCAGGGCCGGTGGTCCCCGGGTGTCCCATGACAGCCAGCGCGGCGTCGGCGGCAAAGCGCACGACGCCGTCCGGCGCGCCGTCCGCGCCGAGAAGGTCGGTGGCTAGGGCGACGTCCTTGCGGAGCAGCGGCCCCGAGTGCGCCGCGATCCGATCCAGGGTGCCGCCCGCGGACGCGACGCGGTCCGAAGCTCACCCCGCTGACGAGTGAGACGACCTCGGCGAGGCGGCCGGGATCGACATCGAGGGCGCGCCAGGTCGAGCGCGCCTACCGCCGTCGCGAGGTTCGCCGTGAACAGCAGGTTGTGCTTGTCGACCTGGCCCGGCCAGAGCGGCCTCATCTACAGGACGGGCTCGCCATACGAGGCGAACGCCGGACGGCACAGCTCGACCGTCTCCGGTGCGCCGCACACCATCACCAGCAGGTGCCCCTCGGCCGCCCGGGTCGCCGTCGCTCACCGGCGCGTCGACCACGCGCACGCGCGGGCGGAGGCGGTGGCAGCCAGCTACTGACATGAGGATCAGCGCGCCCACAGGCCGACCGGAGGCGCCGATGTCGTCCATGACGGCCCCTGGTTGCGGTTGCGCTGCGCGACCCGACTGGGACTATTGCCGGGGCAGGCCAACACCGCTGACATCAACAGCGGCCCAATCCAGTGCTGACGCGCCCCTTCCACACCCGAGCGCTCTAGGCCCAAAAAAGCTAGACCCGCTGGTCCACGAGTGTGGGGCGGGTCCGCAGGTAAAACATAACACGTCTGCCCCGGCGACCTGCGCAGACGACATCGGTCTATGTCGCGTGCCCGTGTGTCCCAGCCCGCAATGTCAGAGGTCTCAAGCCACGGCAGGTTCCGCGGTCGCGATCACCGAGCAGCCCCGCAAGCACCGTCCACCAACGACAGCATCGAAAACAGATCGAGCGCCTTCGGTTCGGTTAGCGCCCAGCCCGGTGGCGGCGGCGTGCTGTTAGAGGTCATGGGAGGCCAGCATCGCCAGGTCGGCGTCGCGGATTCTCAGGTGCTGTTTGAAAGCGGGGGCCAAAAGGCGCCGGAACAGGTGCGTCAGGGGCTGACCGAGAAGTCCGTGCTGATCCCGGTCAATTTCGCCGATGTGGACGGCCATGCGGAGGCGGAGTCGGCCGAGGTCGCTGGCGAGCCAATTGGAGCGGTGCAGCAGCGTGGTGAGGTGGTGCGCCAGATTGCGGCCTTGCCGGCGGCCACCGTCACGTGACTGCCGAGTTGGTCAGCATCATCCCCCAGGTCACTCCAGGTCCTCCCACCTCCATCGGCCAGCGGGACATCCATCCGGCTCCCGCCCGAACTGATACTGCACCATCCGATCGGCGACCTCCAGAAACCGACCGAACATGCCCGCAGCCGGCAACCGGTCGGCCAGCGTGGCCACTTGTTGATCCGCCCCGACCTCCCGCAGCCGGTCTAGCAGGAAGGCGACGGCGTACGGGTCGTCAAGGGTGGCGTGTGTGGCGGCTCGGTCGGCCAGCAGGACCACCTGCTCATCCGCCCCGACCTCCTGCAGCCGGTCCAGCAGGTCGGCAACGGTGTACGGGTTGTCGAGGGTGGCGTGTGTGGCGGCTCGGTCGGCCAGCACGGTCACTTGCTCACCTGCCCCGACCTCCCGCAGCCGGTCCAGCAGGTCGGCAACGG
>NZ_JBEYYT010000186.1:0-544 GCF_040645715.1 Spirillospora sp. NPDC046719
CGCTGGCGCTCGCTCCGCGTGCCCGCCCGTGGGCGGGGCTGGGGGCTCTCTTCCGTTCGGAACAAAGCGGGTGCTCCTCCGGTTCTTGGTTGCGTCAAGCAACCCTGGAGAGGGGGCCACGTGATCACCTACGAGGACTTCGAGCGCGCCACCCTGTTCTTCGACGCGAAGGACTACGCCGGCGCCGCCCGGCTGCTGGCCCCTGTCGTCGCCGAGGAGCCCGGCAACCGGGCCGCCGTCGAGCTGCTGGCCCGCGCCTACTTCCACTCCGCCCAGCTCGGCCGCGCGGAGGAGACGTTCCGCCGCCTCGTCGAGCTGGACCCGTGCAACGGCTGGGCCCACGAGGCGCTGGCCCGCACCCTGGAGCGCCGCAGCCGCCCCGACGAGGCCCGCACCTACCGCAACCTCGCCCGGGCCATGGGCGTCGGCTCCGCCGAGAAGGTCGACGTGTCCCTGACCGCGGCCGACCTCGCCTGAGCCGGCTGAACACAGCTGACGGAGAGCAGAGCCCAGCCACCATCACGGGCAGGCACGCGGAGCGAGC
>NZ_JBEYYT010000186.1:554-17422 GCF_040645715.1 Spirillospora sp. NPDC046719
AGGCGTTTCGCGCGGAGCGCTAGCGGAGCGGGAAACGCCTTACCCGTCGTGACGGGGGTTCCAGGGGGTCGGCCCCCTGGGAAGACGCAGCACGAAGCGGGCGCCCTCCTCGTCGGTCTGGCGGTCGGCGAGGACGAGGGAGCCGCCGTGGGCGGCGGCGATGTCGCGGGAGATGGCGAGGCCGAGGCCGGTGCCGCCGGCGTCGCGGTGCCCGCCCTCGTTGAGCCGGGTGAACCGCTCGAAGACGCGCTCGCGGTCCTCGGGGCGGATGCCGGGTCCGTCGTCGATGATCTCGACGACGGCGGTCGCCGGCTCCTCGGTGCCGACGATCACGGTGACCGCGGTCCGGGCGTGCCGGTCGGCGTTGTCGATCAGGTTGGTGAGCAGCCGGGCCAGCTCGCTGCGCCCGGCGCTCACCGTCACGGGGCCTTCCGACAGGACGGTGACGCGGGCGCGGCGGGGGCGGCGCAGCACCTCCTGGTCGGCCAGTTCCGTCAGGTCCACGGTCTCGCGGGGGAAGTTGCGGTCGGCCTCCAGCCGGGCCAGCGCGAGCAGGTCGTCCACGACCGCGCCGACCCGGTCGGTGTTGTTGAGCAGGGCGCGCAGCGTGCTGGGCAGGTCGGTGGCCTCGGGGTCGGCGAGCGCCAGCTCCAGCTCCATCCGGAGCCCGGCGAGGGGGCTGCGCAGCTCGTGGGAGACGTCGACGACGAACGCGCGCTGCCGTGCCACCGCCTCCTCCAGCCGGTCCAGGGTGGCGTTGATGCTGTCGGCGAGCACCGCGATCTCGTCGCGCCGCTCCGGGACGGGGACGCGGCGCTGGATGTCGGTGGCGGTGATCTCGTCCAGCTCCTGGCGGATCGCCTCGACCGAGCGCAGCGCCTGGCTCGCCGACAGCCACGTCCCGTACCCGGCGAGGCCGGCGGTGGCGGGGATGCCGAGCGCGAGCAGCGCCGAGAGCAGCGGCCGCGGGAACAGGCCGGGCTCGGGCGCCAGGGTGTACACGAACTCCTCGCTGGGGCCCGGCAGGCCCACCCGGAACTCGACGATCTGGAAGCAGGGGCCGCCGGGCGCGTCGACGGCGCAGCTGCGGCCGTCGCGCCGGTCGTTGCCCGGCGGGGGCCGCGGGAACGCCAGTGGCGGCCGGCCCTGCATTCCGCTGCTGGCGGCGATGACGCGGTGCCGGGCGTCGACGACCTGCGCGAGCGTGTCGTCGACGGTGTAGATGTGCGGGACGGGCAGCACGCCGGCGTGGATCACGGTCGAGATGCGCCGGCCCTCGCGCGACAGCTCGTCGTTGACGCTGTTCTTCGCGTCCTGCCTGATCAGCACGATGAAGACCACGTAGAGGACGGTGGACAGCAAAAGCGCGGCGAGGGCCGCCGTGACCGTCACCCGGAACCGGACCCGCGAGCCGTGCAGCACGACCCCCCACGCCCAGCGGGTCAGGACCGCTGCGGCACGGCGGGGCCGGACACCGATGACGACCTCCCGGGTATGTTGCCGATACCCGGTGTTTCTTGCCTGAGCAGGGCAAACGCGACCGTGGGGGGCGGGTAAAAGATCGGTCCGCCCCGCGCGGCGTCAGTCGCCCAGGCCCCAGCGTTCGCGGATCGCCCGGTCCACCACGCCGAACAGCTGGTCGATCACGATCCCGATGACCAGGATCACGATCATGTAGGAGATCATCCCGGGCGCGTCGTTGAACTCGCGGGCCTGCGACAGCAGCACGCCCAGCGAGGTGGTGCTGCCGATGATCACCAGCAGCTCGCCGGCCATCAGGCTGCGCCACGCGAACGCCCAGCCCTGCTTCAGCCCGGCGACGAACGACGGCAGCGACGCGGGCATGATCAGGTGCCGGTACAGGTTCAGCCCGCGCAGCCCCATCACCTTCCCGGCGCGCAGCAGGATCGGCGGGGTGTAGTCGACGCCCGCGATGAGCCCGTTGGCGATGGACGGCGCCGCGCCCAGTACGACCACGAACAGGATCGCGCTCTCGCTCAGCTTGAACAGCATGATCGCGAGCGGGAACCAGGCGATCGACGGCATCGTCTGGAGCCCGGTGATCAGCGAGCCGAACGCGCGGCGCAGCACCCGGAACTGCGACACCAGCGCGCCGATCACGACGCCGAAGGCGATCGAGACGGCGTAGCCGATCAGCGCCCGCTGCATGGTGAGGCCGACGGCGCTCCAGAAGGAGGAGGTCGTGAGGTGGTCCCAGAGCACCGGGAGGGTGTCCTTGGGCCCGGGCAGGACGTAGGAGGGCTTCCATCCGCTCCACACCACGGCCTGCCAGACGAACAGCCCGATCAGGACGGCCGTGATGATCGGCCAGACCGCCGACCAGGCGCGCTGCAGGCTCCGGGCGCGGGTGGCGCCGCCGAGTTCGAGGGCGTCCAGCCCGGCCAGCTCCCGGTTCACCCGGCCGTTCCCCGCACCGGCCGTGTCCTTGGGCGCCGTGTCCTCGGGGATCGTGTCGGTCTCGGGGACGGCGGGGGCGTCGTGCCGGCTCGTGGTGTCATGCGCCATGGCGGCCGACCTCCTCTCGCAGCCGGTCGGTGATGGTCGCGGCGAGCTCGGCGACCTCGGTGGAGTCGATCCGCCGGGGCCGCTCGAAGGGGACGGGGAACTCCTGCACGACCCGGCCGGGCCGGCTGCTGAGCAGCACCACCCGGTCGCCGAGCCGCACCGCCTCGCGGACGTTGTGCGTGACGAACAGGACGGTGAGGCCGCGCTCGCGCCAGATCCGCTCGATCTCGTCGTGCAGCAGGTCGCGGGTCATCGCGTCGAGGGCGCCGAACGGCTCGTCCATCAGCAGCACGGTGCCCTGGCCGGAGTCGGAGTCGTCGACGGTCAGCGCGAGGGCGCGGGCGAGCGCGACGCGCTGGCGCATGCCGCCGGACAGCTGGTGCGGCCGCTTCTTCGCGAATCCGCCCAGGTGGACCGAGTCGAGCAGCTCTGCGGCGCGTTCGCGCCGGTCCTGCCGGGGGACGCCGCGCATCTTCAGCGCCAGCTCGATGTTCGCCGTGACGTTCAGCCACGGGAACAGCGCCGGCTCCTGGAACATCAGCGCGACCCGCGCGCCCTCGGTGTCGATGGTCCCGGCGCTGACCTGGTCGAGCCCGGCGACCAGGTTCAGCAGCGTGCTCTTGCCGCAGCCGGACGCGCCGAGCAGGCAGACGAACTCGCCGGGCGCCGCGTCCAGCGACACCTGGTCGAGCGCGAGCAGGGACGAGGTCCCGGACCCGAACGCCTTGGAGACGCCACGAAGCCGGACCGCGGCAGCGGTCCGGCTCGGGGCGGCCGTGACGGCCTGTGTCATTTGTCGCTGACCTGTGCCTTCCCGCTCGCCTTGAGCACGTCGTTGAGGGGGCCGAGCTCGTAGATCCCGTTCAGGTCGGTCTTCTGCAGCAGCCCGATCTGCTCGGCGTGCTGCGCGCCCGCGGTCAGCGACGAGGCGACCGGGTCGACGGTGAAGGTGATCGACTTGAACGCCGAGTCCAGGACGTTCGGCTTGAGGGGCTTGCCGCTCAGCTTGGTGAGGGCGTCGTTGGTGACCTTCTCGGCGTCGGCCTTGTTCTGGTTGATGTAGTCGGTGGCCTCGACGACGCCCTCCAGGAGCTTCTTCACCTCGTCCGGGTGCTTCTTCTCGAACTCCTGGCTGACGATGAGGTTGGTGATGACGAACTTGCCGCCGGGCCACAGCGACGACTCGTCCAGCAGCTTGACGCCCTTGTCCTCCAGGACCAGCCGGGAGGCGTAGGGCTCGGGGACCCAGGCGCCGTCGATGGTGCCCTGCTGGAAGGTCTGCAGCGTCTGCGAGTTGTCCTGCGGGATGATCTTGACGTCGCCGCTGCCGTCCTTGTTCGCGGTGAGCCCCTGCTGCTTGAGCCAGTACCGGACGGCGACGTCCTGGGTGTTGCCGAGCTGCGGCGTGGCGATCTTCTTGCCCTTGAGGTCCTGGGCGCTCTTGATCCCGGGCTTGACGATCAGGGCGACGCCGCCGGACGCCGCGCCGGAGATGATGTGCACCGCCTTGCCGTGGGACTGCGCCCAGGCGTTGATGGACGGGTTCGGGCCGACGAAGGTCGCGTCGATCGCGCCGGAGAACAGCGCCTCGACGGCCGCGGGACCGGCGTTGAAGGTGGCGGTCTTCGGCGCCTTGCCGAGGTGCTTGGCGAAGATGCCCTTCTCGACGCCGACGAGCGCGGTGGCATGCGTGATGTTCGGGAAGTACCCCAGCCTGAGCTGGGTGTCCGCACCGGACTTCCCATCGCCGCCGTCGTCGCCACAGGCGCTGAGCGTCCCCGCGCCGGCCAGGACGATCAGTGCCGCGGCGGCCGCGCGCCATCGGAGTCTGCGATGCATTGTCAGTAATCCCTACTTACACAGTGTGTTTGACGTGCTTAGTAGATAAGGTAGGCAATGATTTCGTCAAGTCGCTTGCGCGGCACGGTCGTGTAACGACCGGCGCCGCCGAACGGCGAGCCAGTTGGGCGGTACAGGGGGTGCCCGGGATAGGCTCGGTGACCGCACCGATCTGTCCCGTACCACCAGGGGGTTGCCCGTGTCGTCCATCGAGGCCGTACTCGCCCGGGAGATCCTCGACTCCCGCGGCAATCCGACCGTCGAGGTCGAGGTGCTGCTCGCCGACGGCACCGAGGCCCGCGCCGCCGTCCCGAGCGGCGCCTCCACCGGGCAGTTCGAGGCCGTCGAGCTGCGCGACAAGGACGAGCGGTACGGCGGCAAGGGCGTCCGCAAGGCCGTCAAGGCGGTCAACGAGACCATCGACGAGAAGCTCGTCGGCTACCCCGCCTCCGACCAGCGGCTGATCGACCAGCTGCTGAACGACCTGGACGGCACGCCGGCCAAGTCCGAGCTCGGCGCCAACGCGATCCTCGGCGTCAGCCTCGCCGTCGCCAAGGCCGCCGCCGACTCCGCCGGGCTGCCGCTGTTCCGCTACGTCGGCGGCCCGAACGCGCACCTGCTGCCCGTCCCGATGATGAACATCCTGAACGGCGGCGCGCACGCGGACAGCAACGTCGACGTCCAGGAGTTCATGATCGCGCCGATCGGCGCCGCGACCTTCGCCGAGGCGCTGCGCTGGGGCGCCGAGACCTACCACGCGCTGAAGTCGGTGCTGAAGTCCCGCGGGCTGAGCACCGGGCTCGGCGACGAGGGCGGCTTCGCGCCGGACCTGCCGAGCAACCGCGACGCGCTCGACCTGATCGTCGAGGCGATCGGCAAGGCCGGCTTCACCCCCGGCCGCGACATCGCGCTCGCCCTGGACGTCGCCGCCAGCGAGTTCCACGCCGACGGCCAGTACGCCTTCGAGGGCACCAAGCGCTCGTCCGACGACATGGCCGCCTACTACGGCGAGCTGCTCGGCAACTACCCGCTCGTCTCCATCGAGGACCCCCTCGACGAGGAGGACTGGACGGGCTGGGAGGGCCTCACCGCCGCCGTCGGCGACCGCGTGCAGATCGTCGGCGACGACCTGTTCGTCACCAACCCCGAGCGGCTCGGCCGCGGCATCGAGGCGGGCGCCGCGAACGCGCTGCTGGTGAAGGTCAACCAGATCGGCACGCTCAGCGAGACGCTCGACGCGGTGTCGCTCGCGCAGAGCAGCGGCTACCGCTGCATGATGAGCCACCGGTCCGGCGAGACCGAGGACACCACGATCGCCGACCTCGCCGTCGCGACCAACTGCGGCCAGATCAAGACCGGCGCCCCGGCCCGCAGCGACCGCGTCGCCAAGTACAACCAGCTGCTGCGCATCGAGGAGCTGCTGGACGACGCGGCCCGCTACGCCGGCGCCGCCGCGTTCCCGCGCTTCGACGCGCAGGGCGCCTGACGGGCCCGTGTCCCGGGACGAGCGGGACGACCCCCGGGGAGACGACTCCCCGGGGGCCGGCGAGCGCCGTGCCAGCCCCGCGCTGACCAGCCGCGCCGCGATCCTCGCGGTGGTGATGTGCGCGATCGCGCTGAGCCTCGCCTACCCTGTGCGCGAGTACATCGCGCAGCGCAAGGAGATCTCCGATCTCCAGCGCAAGCAGTCCGCGGCGCGCAAGAGGGTGGACGAACTCGCCCAACGCAAGCGGCAACTAGGGGACAAGTCGTACATTGAGCGTGAGGCGACACGAAGGCTGCACTACTGCCGCCCGGACGTGACGTGTTACATCGTGCTGGACGGCGGCGGGGACGACGGGCGCAAGGCCCGCAACGACGGTCCGGCGAGCCGGCCGCCGTGGTACGAGACGTTGTGGCGGTCGGTGGAGACCGCCGACAGGCCGCGCTGATCCCGTTCCGCGGCCGGGCGGGACGGGCGGCCGCGACCGGCGGGTGGGGCCGGGCGCGGGCGGACCGGAGGTGCGGCAGGCCGAGACGGATCGCGGGATCCGCGGGTGGGGACGAATGATCGACGAACGTTGCACAGGGGCATCCGGACCGGCGTCCGAGCGGGACGTCGCGGCGGTGGCGGCGCAGCTCGGACGGGAGCCGCGCGGCATCCGCGGGGTCGCCTACCGCTGCCCGTGCGGGCTGCCGGCGGTGCTGGAGACGGCGCCGCGGCTCCCCGACGGCACCCCGTTCCCGACGCTGTTCTACCTGACCTGCCCGAAGGCGGCGTCGGCGATCGGCACGCTGGAGGGGAGCGGCGCCATGCGGGAGATGCAGGCGCGCCTCGCCGACGACCCGGCGCTGAAGGCCGCGTACACCGCCGCCCACGAGGACTACCTGCGCCGCCGCGACGAGGCCGCCCGCGAGGACGGGATCGAGCCGCTGCCGGCGGGCATGCAGAGCGCGGGCGGGATGCCGGAGCGGGTGAAGTGCCTGCACGCCCTGGTCGCGCACGAGCTGGCCGTGCCGGGCGGCAACCCGTTCGGCCGCGAGGCGCTGGCGGCGCTGCCCGAGTGGTGGCGCTCCGGCCCGTGCGTGTGCGTCGACCCCGCCGACCCCGCCGACCCGGCCGACCCCGCAGACCCGGCGGCCGCCCGGGCCCCCGCCGACCGGGACCCCGCCGCCCAGGACGCCCCCGACGCCGAGGAGACCAAGTGACGCGCGTCGCCGCCATCGACTGCGGGACCAACTCGGTCCGCCTGCTGATCGCCGACATCGCCCCCGGCCCCGACGGCGGCTCGCTCACCGACGTCGAGCGCCGCATGGAGATCGTCCGGCTGGGCGAGGGCGTCGACGAGACCGGCCGGCTGTCGACCGCCGCGCTGGACCGGACGTTCACCGCGATGCGCGGGTACGCCGAGCTGATCGAGCGGCACGGGTCGGAGACGGGGGAGGGCCCGATCAAGACCCGGGTGGTCGCGACCAGCGCCACCCGCGACGCCGAGAACCGGGCCGACTTCGTCAGCGGCGTCGTCGACATCTTCGGCGTCGTCCCCGAGGTGATCAGCGGGGACGAGGAGGCGGAGCTGTCGTTCACCGGCGCCACCCGGGAGCTGGCCGAGCTGCGCCCGGCCCGCCCCTACCTGGTCGTCGACATCGGCGGCGGGTCCACCGAGTTCGTGCTCGGCACCTCGTCGGTGGAGGCGGCCCGGTCGGTCGACATCGGCTGCGTCCGGATGACCGAGCGGCACCTGCGCGACGGCGACCCCCCGTCCCCGGAGCAGATCTCCAACACGGTCGCCGACATCGACGCGGCCCTCGCCGAGGTGCGCCGCACGGTGCCGGTCGACGAGGCGCGCACGCTGGTCGGCCTCGCCGGGTCCGTCACGACGGTCTCCGGCATCGCGATGGACCTGCCGGAGTACGACTCGTCCCGGATCCACCTGTCCCGGGTCACCGCGGCGCAGGTGCACGAGGTGACGCGGCGGCTGCTGCACGCGACGCGGGCCGAGCGCGCGGAGATCGGCGTCATGCACCCGGGCCGGGTGGACGTGATCGGCGCGGGCTCGCTGATCCTGGACCGGATCATGCGCGAGTACGGGTTCGGCGCGGTCGTGGTCAGCGAGCGCGACATCCTCGACGGGATCGCCTGGTCGCTGGTCTGACCTCCGGCCCGCGCCCGGCGGGCCCCCGGCGCCCGGTCAGCCCTTGAGGGACGACAGCAGCGCGGGGATCAGCACCGCGTTCGGGTTCTGCTGCGGGACGTACAGGACCGGCGCCGGGCTCGCGGCCTGCCGGATCCAGACCCGGCCGCCGTCGACGACGGCGCCGGAGATCGACGACCAGCTCAGCGACACCCGGTCGCCGCGCACGCCGCCCGGGTGGACGGTGAGGCCCTGCGCGACGTCCACCGACTCGCCCGCGCGGACGCGCCCGGCCAGCTCGGCGACCATCCGCGGTTCCGCGCACGCCTGGCACAGCTGGATCAGCCGCCCCCAGACCGTCTCGGGCTCGATCGTCCCGCCCGCCTCGATGACGACCTCGACGCGCAGGCCGCCGTGGAACGGGTGCCGGCCGGCCTGGAAGATCCACCGGGTGCCGGGGGCCTGGCCGAATCCGGCCGGGATCTGCGCGGCCCAGTAGGCGACCCATTCGACGTGCGGCCACGCCAGCGCCGCCTGCCCGTACGCGACGCCCTGCTCGTCGGCGTGCAGGCGCTGCCCGTGCACGGTCGCGGCGACGCCCTGGCCGACGGGCGGCCCGCCCCAGGAGGGCTGCCGGGCGTGGCCGGGGTACGGCTCGGACGGCCGCCCTCCCGGGGCGGGCCGCTCCTGCTCCGGCGTGCGGGCGCGCGGCGGGCGGTCGGGTTCGGGGTTGAGGCGGTCGGTCCAGGTCCGGCCGTCCCACCAGCGCAGGCTGCCGGTTCCGTAGGGGTCGGGATACCAGCCCGGTTGCGACAAGGCATGCCTCCGCTCGGCAATGGCGCACGCCGGACACCCCGCGTCCCCGACCGGCGGAACCGCATCGTACCGAGGGCCGTCGCCGGGGCGTGCGAGGATCGAGGGCATGACCGACGCGCGCGCTCCCCATGTGCCACCTGGGACGGGATGGCCCGATGATCCCGCCGCCCCGGACACCCCCGTCGCGCACGGCGCGGGCGACGTGATCGAGCTCGCCGCCGGGGCGCCGGACCTGGCGGAGCTGTGCGCGCGGCAGTCGGTGTGCCGGGCGTGCGACCGGCTGGTGGAGTGGCGGGAGAAGGTCGCGGTGGAGCGGCGGCGCGCGTTCGCCGGCGAGGAGTACTGGGGGCGGCCGATCCCCGGCTGGGGCGACCCGGAGCCGCGCATCCTGATCGTGGGGCTGGCGCCCGCGGCGCACGGCGGCAACCGCACCGGCCGGATCTTCACCGGCGACCGGTCGGGCGACTGGCTGTTCGCGTCGCTGCACCGGGTGGGGCTCGCGTCGCAGGCCACGAGCGTGCACGCGGGCGACGGGCAGCGGCTGATCGGCGCGCGGATGGCCGCGACCGTGCGGTGCGCGCCGCCCGACAACAAGCCGACGCCGCTGGAGCGCACGACGTGCCTGCCGTGGCTGGCGCGCGAGGTCGAGGACGTCGCGGGGAGCGTCCGGTGCATCGTGTGCCTCGGCGGGTTCGCGTGGCAGGGCGTGTGGCCCGCGCTGAAGCAGGCCGGATACGAGGTGCCGCGGCCGCGCCCGAAGTTCGGGCACGCCGCGGAGGTCGAGCTGGCGCCGCCGCCCTCGGCGGCCCGCCGCGATCCGGTGCTGCTGCTGGGGTGTTACCACCCGAGCCAGCAGAACACCTTCACCGGACGGGTCACCGAGGGCATGCTCGACGCCGTCTTCGTCCGCGCTCGCGACTACGCGTAGCGCGCCGCGTCCGCGCGGAGGCGGGTCACATCTTGCCGAGCTGGATCGGCGTCAGCCGGATCTGGCCCTGCTGGCAGACCGGGCCGCCGATCCAGCTGGTGCTGATGAAGGTCGTCTGGTTCGGCGGGATGACGTGCAGCGCCCTCGCCGTGGGCTCGCACTGGCCGGTCTCGCTCTCGCCCTCGCCCGGGACGACGCCCCAGTGCAGCTGCTCGTAGGCGGACGCGCCGGCGGGGATCGTGATCGTGCGGGCGGTGCCCTCGCGGACGACCTTCGTCGGGAGCGCGCCGGCGGCGTTGACGAGGCCGAGCCCGGACCAGCCGCCGGTCGTGCAGGACGTCCCGGAGTTGTTCGTCAGCTGGAGGGTGCCGTACCGCTGCCCGGCCCCCGGGTCCCCATTGGAGTACGCGGACGCGTGGAGGTCGGACGTCGTGCAGTGCCGGACCCCGGTGCCGTTGGGGCGGGAGCCGGTGCCGGTTCCGGTCGTGGTGGAGGTACCGCTTCCGCCGTTGGTTCCGCTATGGTGTGGGGAGCCGTTCTGCGTGGACGTACTGGCGGGCGGGCTGCCTTCGTTGGACGAGGGGCTGGCGGTGAAGCTGGCGTCGCATCCGGTGAGGGCTGCGGTCAGCGCCGCTGCGGCCACGGTTCCCCAGATGATTCGTTGCATGTTCGCACACCCCTAATACGAGTCGTCGACGGTGGGGCAGGGCCTTGGCCAAGCGGCCGCTGAAGCCGCGCCGACCGGCCCCTGTTCCGGTCGCCGTCCGCGGCGCTTGGCGCCCCCGTGCGGCCCTGTCCCCGTTCCGTCCTCTCTCTGGCTGGTACATACGGTGAGATGCCGGGGTGCCCGGGGAAGTTCGCGCCTTCAGACGATCTTTCCGCTGTGACGCGTTTGGCGTGATCCGGTGGCGGATGCGGGTATCGGTCCCGTTATGCCTTCCGAGCGCAAGCACATCGTGATCGTCGGCGGCGGCTACGTCGGCATGTACACGGCCCTGCGGCTGCAGAAGCGGCTGCGCGGCGAGCTGCGGCGCGGCGAGATCGCCGTCACCGTCATCGACCCCCAGTCCTACATGACCTACCAGCCGTTCCTTCCGGAGGCTGCGGCCGGGAACCTGGAACCGCGGCACGTCGTCGCGCCGCTGCGCCGCGTCCTGCCGCGCTGCCGGATCGTCAACGGGTACGTCACGCGGATCGAGCACGCCTCGCGCAGCCTGACCGTCCGGCCGGCGGGCGCGCGGAGCGCGGGGGTGCCGGAGCGGACGATCGGCTACGACCTGCTCGTGGTGGCGCTCGGCTCGATCTCCCGCACGCTGCCCATTCCCGGCCTCGCCGAGTGCGGGATCGGCTTCAAGACGGTCGAGGAGGCCATCTTCCTGCGCAACCACGTGCTGCACCAGCTCGACATCGCGGCCTCCAACCCCGACGACGAGGAGGTCCGCAGGCGGGCGCTGACGTTCGTGTTCGTCGGCGCCGGGTTCGCCGGGATCGAGGCGCTCGCCGAGCTGGAGGACCTGGCCCGCGACGCCTGCAAGTTCTATCCGAACATCGACCCGTCCGACATGCGCTGGATGATGGTCGAGGCGACGGACCGGATCCTGCCCGAGGTCGGCCCCGAGATGGGCCGGTGGACGGCGGAGGCGCTGCGCCGCCGCGGCATCGAGGTGAAGCTCCAGACGATGCTGAAGTCCGCCGAGAAGCGGCACATCGTGCTGAGCGACGGCGACGAGTTCGACGCCGGCACCCTCGTCTGGACCGCCGGGGTGAAGCCGCACCCCGTCGTCAAGGACAGCGACCTGCCGCTGGACGACAAGAGCCGGATCAAGACGACCGACCAGCTCACCGTCGAGGGCCTGGAGGGCGTCTACGCGGCGGGGGACAACGCGGCCGTGCCCGACCGGTCCGGCTTCGCCGAGTTCACCGCGCCGAACGCGCAGCACGCGGTCCGGCAGGCGAAGCGGCTGGGCGACAACATCGTGGCGGACCTGCGCGGCAAGCCCCGCAAGACCTACGAGCACAAGTACGTCGGGTCCGTCGCGAGCCTGGGCCTGCACAAGGGCGTCGCGAACGTCTACGGGGTCAAGCTGCGCGGGCTGCCCGCGTGGGTCATGCACCGCACCTATCACCTGTCGCGGATGCCGACCGTCAACCGGAAGTTCCGCATCACCGCGGACTGGACGCTGGCGCTGTTCTTCCGGCGCGAGATCGTCTCGCTGGGCGAGCTGGAGTCGCCCCGCCAGGAGTTCGAGCTGGCGGCGGGCCGCAGCACCGAGGGCGCGTGAGGGGGTGCGTCCACCGCGGTCCGGCCCCGGGGCGGCCGGTCGGCGGCGCGCCGCCCCGGGTGCGCTGACCTGGCCGTCTCCGGCGTCACCGTCCGGATATGATGACGCCGCCCCTGTAGCCCAATGGCAGAGGCGGGCTCCCTAAAAGAGCCATTGTGTCGGTTCGAGTCCGACCAGGGGCACCCTGCGCGCACCGATCAGCCCCTCGCCGACCGCGGTCGGCGAGGGGCTGATCGCGCGTGGGATCTCTGCGCCAGGGTCGTGGCGTCTGCTCGGGCGCAGCGGCACGACGGCGGGGGCGTCCGCTGGCGGGATCCCACCAGGTCCGTACGGCGTTTTCAGCCGGTATGCGGTTGTCGGCGGCTCGCGAGGCGCTCAGTAGTGGCGCTCGCGGCGCGCCCGCTCGTGCTCGCGGACGAGGGCGGAGGCGTAGCCGTGGGAGAGGTTGTGCTCCTCGGCCAGCCAGGTGCTCCGTTCCTCGCAGCGGGTGAACGAGGGACCGTTCTCGATCGTCGAGAACCACTCGGGAAGGTCACGTCCGGTGACCAACGGGATGCGGGCGATCAGCTTGCTGTGCGTCTCCGGCGAGTGGTTCAGTGACAATTGGCACCTCCAGGTCGCGGGGCTCTTCCTGGCACTCTGCAACACCGGCCCGTATGTGACAACCCCCTAACGGGGACCTATCTATTACGTTACGTAGATCATTCGTAACGGGGATATTCTCCGGAAAGCGCAGGTGGCCCGCACCCGGCGCGCGAGCGCTCGGGACGGGCCACCGCGGGCCGCTCGGGCCGCTCGGGACCGCTCGTCAGGAGAGCCGCTCCAGGACCATCGCCATGCCCTGGCCGCCGCCCACGCACATGGTCTCCAGCCCGAACTGCTTGTCGTGGAACTTCAGGCTGTTCACCAGCGTGGAGGTGATCCGGGCGCCGGTCATGCCGAACGGGTGGCCGACCGCGATCGCGCCGCCGTTGACGTTCAGCTTGTCGAGGTCGATGCCGAGGTCCTCGGCGGACGGCAGCACCTGCGCGGCGAACGCCTCGTTGATCTCGACGAGGTCGATGTCGCCGATGGTCATGCCGGCCTTGGCGAGCGCCTTGCGGGACGCCTCCACCGGGCCGAGGCCCATGATCTCGGGGGACAGGCCGGTGACGCCGGTCGAGACGATCCGGGCCAGCGGCGTGAGGCCGAGCTCGGCGGCCTTGGTGTCGCTCATGATGACGACCGCGGCGGCGCCGTCGTTCAGCGGGCAGCAGTTGCCCGCGGTGACGGTCCCGTCCGGGCGGAACACCGGCTGGAGCTGCGACACCTTCTCGTAGGTGGTGCCGGGCCGGGGGCCGTCGTCCTTGGCCACCACGGTGCCGTCGGGCAGCGTGACGGGGGTGATGTCCTTCTCCCAGAACCCGTTGGCGAGGGCCTTCTCCGCCAGGTTCTGCGAGCGGACGCCGAACTCGTCCTGCGCCTGCCGGCTGACGCCGCGCATCCCGGCGACGTTCTCGGCGGTCTGCCCCATCGCGATGTAGATGTCGGGGACCTGGTCGTCCTGGCGCGGGTCGTGCCACACCGGCGCGCCGCCCTCGGCGGTCTTGGCGGTGCGGGCCTGCGCGTCGGCGAAGACCGGGTTCTGGGTGTCGGGCAGCCCGTCGCTGCTGCCCTTGGCGAACCGGCTGACGGTCTCGACGCCGGCCGACACGATGACGTCCGCCTCGCCGGCCTTGATCGCGTGCAGCGCCATCCGGGTCGTCTGGAGCGAGGACGAGCAGTAGCGGGTGATGGTCGCGCCGGGCACGTTGTCCCAGCCGAGCAGGACCGACACCACGCGGGCCATGTTGTAGCCCTGCTCGCCGCCGGGCAGCCCGCAGCCGAGCAGCAGGTCGTCGATCTGCGACGGGTCCAGCTGGGGGACCTTCGCCATCGCGGCGGTGATCATCTGGGCGGTGAGGTCGTCGGGCCGGATGTCCTTCAGCGACCCCTTGAAGGCGCGTCCGATGGGCGAGCGCGCGGTGGCGACGATGACTGCCTCGGGCATGTGCGGGTCTCCTGTCTCAGCGGCCGTCTCCGGGCCCGGCGCGACCGTCGCGGCGGACGGTGTTACTCGCCGGTCACCAGCAATCTAGCTCCCGCGCCGCACCCGCGCGCAACCCGGCCCCTCCGGCTGTGTTGACAGTGAGTCTAATAAGTGCCCGCTTACTCACCTGGACGAACGATCCCGGCCGGACCGGCCGCGTCAGGCGATGTCCGGAGCGACGGCCGGGGACGGCGGCGTGGTGTCGGCGGCCGGCGCGGAGCGGCGGCGCAGCAGCCGCGCCCACCGCCCCCGGGGACCCCGGTCGCGCCCCGCGACGGAGGCGCCCGACACCTCCGTGCCGGAGATCTCCGCCGCCTCGGCCGCCGCCAGGTACACCGGCAGCACGTCCTCGCCGAGCCGCGGATCCGGCAGCGCGCCGAGATCGGGCTCCAGGCCGAGCGCGTGCGCCATCGACGGCAGCACCGCCGCCGCGGCGGCGGCATAGCCCCGCGCGGACGGGTGGTAGCGGTCCTCGCTGAACATCGAGATCGGGTCCGCGGCGAACTCGCGGCCCAGCAGGTCGCCGAGCGACACCGACCGCGCGCCCTGCTCCACCGCCGCGATCGTCTGCGCCGCGGCCAGCTGCCGGCTCGCCCGCCGCGCGATCCACTTCAGCGGCTGCATCAGCGGCTTGATCGTGCCGAGGTCGGGGCACGTGCCGACGACCACCTGGCAGCCCGCCGCGCGCAACCGCACCACCGCGTCCGACAGGTGCCGCACGGACGTGCCGGCCGGCACCCGGCCCGTCACGTCGTTCGTGCCGACCATGATGATGGCGAGATCCGGGCGGGCCTCCAGCGCCCGCTCGGTCTGGCCCTCCAGCTCGGCGGACCGGGCGCCCGAGCGCGCCACGTTCGTCATCCGGACGGGCCGCTCCGCGATCGCCGCCAGCCCCGCGGCCAGCATCGCCCCCGGCGTCTCCTCGGCGGTGTGGACGCCGAGCCCCGCCGCGGTCGAGTCGCCCAGCATCACCAGCGACAGCGGCCGGCCGGAGAGCGCCTCGCCGTAGAGGCCGTCCGCCGCCGGCGGATCGCCGTTCGGCGTCGCCTGAATGATCTTGCGGGCGAGCTTGGCCTCCGCCACGAGCAGCCCGAACGTGATGCCGCCGAGGGCCGTGATGCCCCCGCCCCCGTAGGCCGCGGCCGCCGCGATCCGGCGCGCCGTGAACGCTCTCAGCATGTCCGATGACCCTCCGTGATCGAGTTGTACCCTCGCGGAGACCGTTCGATGCCCGCGGGGCCGATCTCGGCTACCGTCGGTGCTGGGGCATCCCCCCGATCGCGCGTCCGGTTCCCCCTGCGTCACACGCTGCTGGAACGGGAGCGCGACCCGTTGAATTCCGACACACACACTGGACAAGGACGTCGCGGTGCACGTACACGACTCGCTCGTCGAGCTGATGGGCAACACCCCTCTCGTTCGGCTGCGCAAGGTGACCGGCGGCTCGGTGAACGAGCGCGGCCCGCAGGTGCTGGCCAAGGTGGAGTACTTCAATCCCGGCGGCTCGGTGAAGGACCGCATCGCGGTCCGGATGATCGACGCCGCGGAGGCGTCCGGCGAGCTGCGGCCGGGCGGGACGATCGTCGAGCCGACGTCCGGCAACACCGGCGTGGGGCTGGCCATCGTCGCGCAGGAGCGCGGCTACAAGTGCGTCTTCGTCTGCCCGGACAAGGTCGCCAAGGACAAGGTGGACGTGCTGCGCGCGTACGGCGCGGAGGTCGTGGTCTGCCCGACGGCCGTCTCGCCGGAGCACCCCGACTCCTACTACTCGGTCTCCGACCGGCTGGCCGCCGAGATCCCCGGCGCCTGGAAGCCGAACCAGTACACCAACCCGCAGAACCCGGTGTCGCACTACGAGACGACGGGCCCGGAGCTGTGGGAGCAGACCGAGGGCCGCATCACCCACTTCGTCGCGGGCATCGGCACCGGCGGCACCATCAGCGGCACCGGCAAGTACCTCAAGGAGGTCTCCGGCGGGCGCGTGAAGATCATCGGCGCCGACCCGGAGGGCTCGGTGTACTCGGGCGGCTCGGGCCGCCCCTACCTGACCGAGGGCGTCGGCGAGGACATCTGGCCGGAGACCTACGACCGCGACATCTGCGACGACGTCATCGCGGTCTCCGACAAGGACTCCTTCCTCATGACCCGCCGGCTGGCCCGCGAGGAGGCCCTCCTCGTCGGCGGCTCCTGCGGGATGGCGGTCGTCGCGGCCCTCCGCGTCGCCGCCGAGGCCGGCCCGGACGCGGTCATCGTGGTGCTGCTCCCCGACGGCGGCCGCGGCTACCTCAGCAAGATCTTCAACGACAGCTGGATGGAGGACTACGGGTTCCTACCGTCCTCCACCGAAGAGGCCCGCGTGAACGAGGTGCTGACCCGCAAGGGCGGGGCGCTGCCGGAGTTCGTGCACGTCCACCCGCACGAGAGCGTGCAGACCGCCATCTCGATCATGCGCGAGTACGAGGTGTCGCAGCTGCCGGTGATGAAGGAGGAGCCGCCGGTGATGGCGGCCGAGGTGATCGGCTCGGTCGTGGAGAGCGAGCTGCTCGACGTCCTGGTCAAGGAGCGCTCCGGCCTGCTGGACCCGGTGGAGGCGCACATGTCCGCGCCGCTGCCGACGATCGGCTCCGGCGAGCCGGTGAGCAAGGCCGTCGGCGTCCTGGAGAAGTCGGGCGCCGCCGTCGTCCTCGTGGACGGCAAGCCCAAGGGCCTCATCACCCGCCAGGACCTCCTCGCCTACCTGGCCGACCCGAACAACTGACGTCCGCGAACCGAGCGCCGGAGCCCGGGGACGGCCG
>NZ_JBEYYT010000187.1:0-17403 GCF_040645715.1 Spirillospora sp. NPDC046719
GCCGGCTTGCGACACGCCGGCCTCCGTGGCGCCGCGCCGTACTAGAGGGCGAGCGCCCTGCGGAACCACCCGCGCCGTCGCGGACGCCTGCGCCGCGACTCGGCCCGGCCCACATGTCGACAAGCCGCCACGTCGGCCCGCCGGACCGGCCCAACGTCCGGCGCGGAGGACGGTGGACGCCGCCCCGCACCGATCTGGTGCAGCATCTGCGCGAGCGCCACCGGAGTCGCCGCCTCGACCAGCCGGTCACGTCCCCACTGGTCGCGCGCGAAGGCCCACCACCGTCCGGTGAACTCGCCCCACCACGCCGACGCACCCGGAAACCGCCGCGCCAGCTCCGCCGCCACCCGCTCGGGATCGATTTCGACGGCCGCCCACGGCGCCGTCACCGCCCGGCTCCGGCCAGGTAGCCGCGGATGACGACGGCCGCGTCGGTGACGCGGTCGGCGCGCGCGATCGGCTCGCCCCACGACGTCCAGAACCACGCGTTCCCGAAGTCCTCGGACCGCGCGCGGCAGGTGACGAGGTCGGACGCCCGCTTCACCTGATGTGCCGCAAGCGCCGCGAGCGGGTCGCCGGAGATCGTACGATTCGCCACAGCCAGGACCTCGTTTCCTGGTCAGGCCCCGGCCGGCGCCGCAATCGCCGCGCCGGGGCCGCCTCATATGCACGGGACGGGACATCTGCACGGGACGGGACGCGGCACCGGCCGCCAGGCCACCGCCCCGGCCGCCAAGCCCCGGCGCGCGTCCCGCTTCGTACAGTGAATCGCCGTCACACCACGTAACGACAGTGGAGAATGGCGGAGAAGCCCCGGAGAGGCCCCCCGTCTCCGGGTTCTCCGGTCAGAGTGCGAGGTGGCACGACGATGGCCAGCGAGCAGCCCCGCCCGTCATGGGCCGTCCGCATCCAGGCCGAACGCGAGGCCCGTGGATGGGGCAAGCACGAGATGGCCCGGCGTCTGATGCAGGCCGCCGGATTGCGCCAGGGCTCCGTCGCCAACCTCGCGCGCCAGATCCTCGACCACGAGAAGGGCAGGCATTTCCCGCGCGAATGGGCGCACGCCTACGCCGCCGCCTTCGGAATGGAGCCGGACGACCTGTTCCCGGCCCCGCGCACGGACGGTCATGATGCGGTCACGGCCGTCATGGGTACGGCCAAGGTGCCTGCCCTCGACCCTTGGGACGACGATGTGAAAAGGCGCGCCGCACTCCAGTTGATCGCAGCGATCGGCGCGGGAAGCGTCGTCCCGCCCGGCGTCATGGAAGAGCTGCTGTCCGGCATCGACCACGTCCTCGGCCGCACCGATGATGTTGAGGAGTGGGAGCGGGTCGTCCATGAATACGGCCATCGGATTTACCGGCAGCCTTTCGAGGCGATCGTCCCGGCCGTGACCGCGGACGTCGTCGCGGTGGGGGAACTCCTCAAGCAGGGCCGCCCGCCTCGTGAGCAGGCCGGGCTCCTGCGGGTGAGCGCCGGTCTCTCGGGTGTTCTGGCCGAGGCACTGGGCAACCTGGGCGAGGACCGCGCCGCGCGCCGGACGTGGCACACGGCGCGCCGAGCGGCCGACGCGTCGGGCGACCGCATGCTGCGCGTCTGGGTCCGTGGCAGGGCGGCGCAGTGGGCGGGATGGGCGAGCGGTTCGCACCATTCCGTCATGACCCTGGTCAAGGACACGGAGCAGATCGCCGGCGGATCACCGTCCTCCGGCCTCGCGCGGGCTTATGCTGCGGGCGCCTATATGGCCGCCTCTCACGGCGATAGGGCCACGGCGCACGACACTCTCGACATGCTGAAGCGCACATTCGAGCATCTGCCGCGCGGTGCCGGGGAGCAGACCATCCTCGACTTCCAGGAAAGCCAGCTCCATTGGAACGAGGCGTACGTCCACACCATCGTCGGTGACGGACGAGCGGGAGTGGCGGTCGACTACGCCGAAACGCTCTATCCGCCAACGGCCACGGCGCCCATCGTCAACCTGCGGCTCATGCGCGCGGTCGACCTGGTCAGGCGCGGCGAGGTGCGCGAGGGCACCGAGTCGGCCCTTGAGACGCTCCAGGGGCGGCCGCGTCCCGTCATGGCCACACGGCAACTGGCCGAACAGGTCCTCGACACTCTCTCGGGGCGTGCGCGGGAGCTTCCGGCGGCGCGTGACCTGCGCGAGCTCATCACCGCCGCCTGACCGCGGGCGGGGCGGCATGGCGTCCCGCGTCCGGTACGGCGATCCAGCGGTGGCTTGGCGCAACCGGTGGTGGGGGTTGGTCGTTGGTGGGGTGTGGCGCTCCTTGTGTTCTTGACGATTCCCGGGCTGGTCATCGCGCTGGTCGGGTTCGCCGTGCTCGACCGTGCGGGCCTGTGGGCGCACCGCAGGTTCCGGATGCCGTGGAGGAGGGACGAGGTGGGGCGGCCGGTGTCGGCGGTCGCCGTGGGTGAGCTGGACGCCTTCTTCCAAGGCACTCACCGCCACGCGCAGGAACAGCGCCGCACCTCGCTGATGCTGCGGGACGAGGAGCACGACGGGGCGCCTCCGCGCGGCCGCGTCGACCTCGACGCCGGGACCGCCGTCGTGCGGCGTCCGCCCGCGTCCGCCTGACCGTTGATGGGCGGCCCGAGGGTTCGCAGTTGAACGTGGACGGTCGGTGCGCCGGGTGTTCAGCGGGGATCCGGGGCCGATGCGGTGGCGGCTCGGTCTAGGCGGTCGCGGACTTCGGCCAGCACCGGGACCAGTTCCGGCGGCTCCAGGACTTCGAAGTCGAAGCCCTTCACCGCCACGTGCACCGCCAGCTCGTGCAGCGAGTTGGAGCCGGCGGTGAACAGGCAGGTGCTCGCGTCCACCGCCTCCAGCCGTCCGGCGCCGGGGGACGTGCGCGGCGCCACCTCCTCCAGCGGGGCGTGGAAGAGGACGCGGGCCTGGTAGGTGTACGGCGCCGAGGTGATGGCGTGCGAGACGTAGGCGGCCGTGCCGTCCTCGGGCGGCGTGCGCGGCGTGGAACGCGCGCCCGGTGGTCCGAGCGGCTCCTCGATCCGGTCGACCCGGAAGGTGCGCCAGTCGTCCTTGGCCACGTCCCATGCCACCAGGTACCAGCGGCGCGGGGTGTGCACCAGGCGGTGCGGCTCGACCTCGCGCGCGGTGACGCCGTCGCGGCCCCGGTAGCGCAGCCGGACCCGGCGGCGGTCGCGGCACGCGGCGGCGAGCGCGGCCAGCAGGTCGGCGCCGACCTCAGGATCGGCCTGTCCGGGGAGCGCCACGGTCGCGGCGCGGAACGCCTCCATCCGGTGCCGCAGCCGGGAGGGCAGGAGCTGCTGGAGCTTGGCCAGCGCCCGCACCGCCCCCTCCTCCAGGCCGGCGACGCCGCCCGTCGCGGCCATGCGCAGGCTGATCGCCACCGCCACGGCCTCCTCGTCGTCCAGCAGCAGCGGCGGCAGCGCGGCCCCCACACCGAGCCGGTACCCGCCGGCCGCACCCGGGGTGGCGTCCACCGGATAGCCCAGCTCGCGCAGCCGTTCGACGTCGCGCCGCACGGTGCGCAGGCCGACGCCCAGCCGGTCGGCGAGTTCGGCGCCGGTCCAGTCCCTGCGCGCCTGCAAAAGCGACAGCAGGCGCAGCAGCCGCGCCGAGGTTTCCAACATGGGCACCA
Organism: Spirillospora sp. NPDC046719; assembly: GCF_040645715.1. Lineage (NCBI taxonomy): Bacteria > Bacillati > Actinomycetota > Actinomycetes > Streptosporangiales > Thermomonosporaceae > Spirillospora > Spirillospora sp. NPDC046719. The sequence continues at coordinate 3,639 of NZ_JBEYYT010000187.1, forward strand.
TTCTCGCCGCGATCGGTGCCAGAACCTGACACCAATGGTTCGTACCGTGACGGACATGACGAACCAGATCCAGCCCTACCGTGTCGAGATCCCCCAAGCCGACCTCGACGACCTGCGCGAGCGGCTGCGCCGCACCCGCTGGGCCCCCGAGGTGCCCGGCACCGGCTGGGAGCGCGGCGTGCCGACCGGCTACCTGCGCGAGCTCGCCGCCTACTGGGCCGACGGCTTCGACTGGCGCGCCCAGGAGGCGGCGATCAACGCGCACCCGCAGTTCACCGCCACCGTGGACGGCGCGCAGGTGCACTTCCTGCACGTGCGCTCCCCTGAGGCCGGCGCCACCCCGCTCCTGCTGCTGCACGGCTGGCCCGGCTCCGTCGTCGAGTTCCTCGACCTCATCGGCCCCCTCACCGACCCCGTCGCCCACGGCGGAACGGCCGCCGACGCCTTCCACCTGGTGATCCCGTCGCTGCCGGGCTACGGCTTCTCCGGCCCGCTGCCCGGCACCGGCTGGACGGACGGCCGCACCGCCGCGGCGCTGGCGGAGCTGATGGCGGAACTCGGCTACGACCGGTACGGCGTGCAGGGCGGCGACGTCGGCGCGTTCATCGCTCCGCTGATCGGACGCGCCGCGCCGGACGCCGTCATCGGCGTGCACGTCAACGGCCTGCTCACGTTCCCGGGCGGCGACGCGGAGGTCATGGGCTCGCTGAGCGAGGCCGAGCGCGGGCGGCTCGCCGGGATGAAGGAGTGGCAGGAGAAGCTGGGCGCGTACATGCAGGTCCAGGGCACGCGCCCGCAGACGATCGCGGCCGCGCTGCACGACTCGCCCGCCGGTCAGCTCGCCTGGATCGTGGAGAAGTTCAAGGACTGGACGGACCCCGCCGCCGAACTCCCCGAGGACGCCGTGGACCGCGACCGGATCCTCGCCGACGTGAGCATCTACTGGTTCACCGGCACCGCGGGCTCGGCCGCGCACACCTACTACGAGCGGTTCAACGATTTCACCATGTGGGCGCCGAAGGAGCGCGGGAAGGTGCCGACCGCGGTCGCGGTGTTCCCCACGGACTTCTCGGTCCGCCCCCTGGCCGACCAGGTGCACAACGTGGTGCGCTGGACGGAGTTCGAGCGGGGCGGCCACTTCGCGGCGCTGGAGGCCCCTGACCTGATGGTCGCCGACCTCCGGGCGTTCTTCCGGGACCTGGACTGACCGGACGGGCACTGTGCCCGCCTCGGCGTCGACGTGGATCGTCGGCGCCGTTGCGGTGCGGCCGTGACGACGTCCGGAAAAATCTCGGCCGGGTGTGTCGATTCCCGGGGTGGCGGTGCGTCATTACCGTGCAATCGTCCTGACGCATGAGGAGCGCGCGGTGAAGTACATGCTGCTGATCAACACGTGGTCGCCCGAGTCGACCGAGGAGCCGCCGGCCGGGGAGCCGACCGTCGAGGAGTTCATGGCGTACGAGAAGGCCGTCACCGACGCCGGGGTCAGGCTCGACGGCAACGCGCTGGACCTCGCGACCGCGACGACCGTGCACGTCCGGCCGAGCGGGGAGCGCGTCGTGACGGACGGGCCGTTCGCCGAGACCCGGGAGATGGTCGGCGGCTACTACCTGATCGACGTCCCCGACCTGGACGCGGCGCTCGACTGGGCGGCCCGCTGTCCCGGGGCGCGGTACGGGACGGTCGAGGTCCGCACGGTCTGGGAGTCGGACCGGTCGTGAGCGGAGTGCGGGCGGCCCGCTCCGTGGAGGCGGTGTTCCGCGAGGACCGGGGCCGGCTGCTCGCGCTGCTCGCCGCCCGGTTCGGCGATCTGGACCTCGCCGAGGAGGTCGTCTCCGACGCGGTGGAGACCGCGCTGGAGCGGTGGCCGGTCGACGGCGTGCCGGACAAGCCGCTCGCGTGGCTGCTGACGGTGGCCCGGCGCAAGGCGCTCGACCGGATCCGCCGCGACCGGGCGCACGCGGCGCGGCTCGCCGAGCTGCGGGTGGAGAGCGACCGGGCCGCCGCCGCGCCGGCGCGGCCCGGCTTCGACGACATCCCCGACGAGCGGCTGCGGCTGTTCTTCACCTGCTGCCATCCCGCGCTGCCGGAGGAGGCGCGGACGGCGCTGATGCTGCGGTTCCTCGCGGGTCTCACCACGCCCGAGGTGGCCCGCGCGTTCCTGGTGCCGACCGCGACGATGGCCCAGCGGATCGTGCGCGCCAAACGCAAGATCCGCGAGGCGCGCATCCCGTTCCGCGTGCCGGAGCCGGACGAGCTGCCGGACCGGCTGCCCGGCGTGCTCCGCGCGGTCTACCTCGTCTTCACCGAGGGCTACGCCGCCAGCTCCGGCGACGACCTGCTGCGCCCAGGGCTGGCCGACGAGGCCGTCCGGCTCGCGCGGATCCTGCACGCGCTGCTGCCCAGGGAGCGGGAGGTGACGGGGCTGCTCGCGCTGCTGCTCCTCACCGACGCGCGGCGCGCGGCGCGGGTCGACGCGGCGGGGAACCAGGTGCTGCTCGAAGACCAGGACCGCGCGCTGTGGGACGCCGGCCTCATCGCCGAGGGGCGGGAACTCGTCGTGGCGGCGCTGACCGGTCCCGGCGCCGGGCCGTACGCCGTGCAGGCGGCGATCGCGGCGCTGCACGACGAGGCGCCGGACTTCGACGCCACCGACTGGCCGCAGATCGCCGCGCTGTACGACGTGCTGCTGCGGATCGAGCCGTCCCCGCTCGTCGCGCTGAACCGGGCCGTGGCCGTCGCCATGCGCGACGGCCCGGAGCCGGGGCTCGTCCTGCTGGACGAGCTGACCGGCGCCGCGGAGCTGCGCCGCTACCCGCTGTTCCACGCGGCGCGCGCCGACCTGCTGCGGCGGCTCGGCCGCACCGGGGAGGCGGCCGCCGCCTACCGGGCCGCGCTGGCGCTCGCCGGCAACGAACCGGAGCGCGCCACGTTCCGGCGCAAGCTCGCCGGCCTCACCGGCGGCTGACCTCACGGGGCGTCGCAGAGCGCCGTCTGGACGGCGGTCTCCATGTCGGCGTCCTGCGCGTCGGAGCCGCCCGGGTCGAGGTTCACCATGATCGTCGCCTGCCTGCCGCCGGCGGTGGCGCCGGTGACCGTCTCGAATCCCAGCATGTCGCCGGTGTGGCCCCAGTAGAGGCCGCCGCAGGGCAGCGGCCTGCTCTCCAGGCCGAGGCCATAGGCGCGGCCGTCCGCGTTGCCGGTCGGACGGGTCCGCATCATCTCCCGCAGTTCGGCCGGGCGCAGGAGGCGGCCGTCGAGCAGGGCGCCCATGAACCGGCCGAGGTCGGACGCGCTGGAGACCATCCCGCCGCCCGGTCCCGCGACCGACGGGTTGAGCTCGGTGACGTCCATGAGCGGCGCGCCCTCGCCCGGCCGCACGTACCCGCGCGGATGCGGCTCGGGGAGCGCCGGGTCGTCGACGGGCGCGGACGTCGCGGTCAGGCCGAGCGGTTCGATGATGCGCCGGCGGATCTCGTCGCCGTACGGGTGGCCGGTCACGCTCTCGATGAGCAGGCCCGCCACCAGGTAGTTGGTGTTGGAGTACTTCCAGTCCCTACCGGGCTTGAACACGCGGCGGTGGGCGATCGCGACGTCCACCATCTCGCGGAGGTCGTGATGGGCGAGCGGGTCCTTGAGGATGTCCTGCGGGGTGACGTAGTCCAGGTAGTCGGGCAGGCCGCTGGTGTGCTGGAGCAGTTGCCGGACGGTGATGCGCCGCCCGTCGTTGCCGTGCCCGCGGATGACGCCGGGCAGGTAGCGCTCGACCGGCGCGTCCAGGGCGACGCGGTGCTCGCCCACCAGCTGGAGGACGACCGTCGCCACGAACGGCTTGGTCACGCTGCCGATCCGGAAGGCGCTGTCGCGGGGGACGGGCGTGCCGGTCCGCACGTCCCCGACACCGCTGGTCAGCACCGTGCGGCCGTTGCGGTCCCGGACTTCGAGGAGTGCCCCGGGCGCGCCGTCGTCCGTGGTCAGCCGCTGAAGGATCGCGGGCAGCTCGGAACGGTCGGCGGCCGCGGCGGACCGCGCGGGCACGCCCGTGCCCGCCAGCGCGCCGACCGCGAGGCCCGTGGCGAGTGCGCCGACCATGACACGCCTGTTCCGGATCACGTGGACTCCTTCTTGATCGTTGGAGCCCTCACGCTAGGAATCGCGGTGCCGGACGCGCCTCACCCGCGAGAGCCAACGTCCGCGTGGCCCCGGAGGCGGAGGCGCGGTCAGTCCGCGTCGTAGACCGTGACCTCGACGCCGCGGCCGGTGAGCTCGGCGGTGATGAGCGGTTCGACGCGGTCCCAGCGTCCGCCGGCGAGGCCGCAGCCGATCCGGGGCATGTGGACGGACGCGCCGAGATCGGCGGCCTCCGCGGCGAGCCGGCGCAGGCACGCGCGCACCGCCTCGTAGCGGATCGGCGGGCCGGCGCTGCGGCTCGTCCTGATGCCGTGCTGGCCGACCATGTTCGCGACCCAGGTGTCGGGCTTGACCTGGACGATCTGGACGGCGCCGAGCGCGAAGTCGTTGCGCGCGCGCTCGCGGTGCCAGCGCCGGTAGGCGGCCTCCGGCTCGGGCCAGCGCCGCGAGACCGCCTCCACGAAGCCCCGGCCCCAGCCGCCGCGGTCGTTGCAGATGTGCGCGATGACCTTCGGGCCCTTGGCCTGCGGCGAGGTCGCGTCGCCCTTGAGGTACCGGATGCCCGCCATGATCGCGACGTTATCGCCGCCCACCGACGAACGGCCGGGCCGGTTCGTCGCCGCTAGCCGCGGGCGGTGGGGGCGGTCAGCATGCGGGCGACGGCGATGAGCGCGTCCGCCCGCGGTTCGAGGGTCTCCGCGGACGGCGGGGTGGAGTAGGAGGAGATCAGGACGCGGGCCGAGACCTGCCAGGCCGGGACGTCGCCGGCCAGCATCGCCGCGCGGAGCTCGGGCGACAGCAGCCGCACCGCCTGCTGCTCGCCGAGGCCGCGGACCAGGAACTTCTTGTCGAAGGCCGGGTCGCCGGTGCCGGCGCCCCGGACCGGCATGAAGAAGCCACCGAGCGCGGTCCGCCCGACGACCTCGACGTCCTGGAAGCCGGGGCCGAGCGGGAGGAAGTAGCGGGTCAGGTCGTGGGTCTTCGTCGAGCGGCTGTCGCCGGTGCCGCTGGTCTCGATCCAGTGGTGCCAGACGAGCCACAGGGGGTACTCCCGCTCGGCCGCGAACGCCAGCTTCGTCCGCCTCGACCGCGCGGCCGAGGCGACCGGGCCGGGCACCGGCTGGTCCGCGGTGAGCGGCCACCAGCCGCACGCGGCCGCGTGCGCGCGGAACCTCTTCGCCCGCCGCCGGTCGCGCACGGCCGACCACACGATGACCACCCCGGTCAGGATCCCGAGGGCGATGAACAGGCCGTTGGAGTGGGTGAGGTCGTGGAGACCGAGGGAGGACGGGGCCGCGAGCCCGAGGCGATGGGATGCGCTGGATCCGGCGAACATGCCCGGTTCGACGGGACGGCCCGGCGGCGGGTTCGGCGGGGGCGTGGCCGGTTGCGGAAGCCGCCCGCGAAGGAGTTGGCGGGTTCGGGTGACGGGGTGGGGGGCGTGCGCTACTGTGTTCGAATAGTCGAACAGAAGTTCGACTTGTTCGGACCCGCTCGCCCGGGAGGCGACATGGTGGCGACGGCGGCCCCACCTCTCAACGGCACCGCACACGTCAACGGCCCAGCGCACGTCAACGGCCCGACGCACGCGAACGGCCCTGCGCACGTCAGCGGCCCCGCGCATTCGCGCGGCGGTGCCCGCCATGCGGACGCCCCCGCCCGGCACCCCCGGCGCCATGAACCCGCGACACGCCGCAGCGGTTTCTACCCAAATCTACGGCCGCAGCTATATCGCCTCATAGAGTCCGAGAGCGTGGACCCCGTGCGCAATCCCTATGCCCCTGGCGCCGGGCAGCGCCCTCCCGAGCTGGCCGGCCGCGACCGTGAGCTCAGGCAGTTCGAGGTCGTGCTGGAACGGGTGGCCCGGGGCCGCCCCGAGCGCAGCATGATCATCACCGGGCTGCGCGGCGTCGGCAAGACCGTGCTGCTCAACGCGTTCCGCTCGATGGCGATCCAGAAACTCTGGGGGACCGGCAAGATCGAGGCCCGGCCCGACCAGTCGATCCGGCGGCCGGTCGCGTCCGCGCTGCACATGGCGGTGCGGGAGCTCGCGCCCCGGCACCGCGCCCCCGACCGGATCGAGGCGTTCCTCGGCGTGCTGAAGGCGTTCGCGCAGGCCGGCCCGGAGCCGACCGGCACCAAGGCGAAGGCGCGGGCGCACCGCTGGCAGCCGGGGATCGACGTGCCCGCCTCGCGCGGCCGCGCCGACTCCGGCGACCTGGAGATCGACCTCACCGAGCTGTTCGTGGACGCCGCGTCCGTCGCCACGGACGTCGGCGCCGGCATCGCGCTGTTCGTGGACGAGATGCAGGACGTCCCCGCCGACGACGTGTCCGCGCTGTGCGCGGCGTGCCACGAGCTGTCGCAGATCGGCGGGCCGCTGATCGTGGTCGGCGCGGGCCTGCCGCACCTGCCGGCCGTCCTGTCGGCGAGCAAGTCCTACTCCGAGCGGCTGTTCCGGTACGCGCGCATCGACCGGCTCGACCGCGAGTCCGCCGACGTCGCGCTGCTCGCGCCCGCCGAGCGGGAGGAGGTCACCTTCACCAAGGACGCCCTCGACGCGCTGTACGGCGCCGCCGACGGCTACCCGTACTTCGTGCAGGCGTACGCGAAGGTCGTCTGGGACGTCGCGCCCGACACCCCGATCACCGCCGAGGACATCCGGGTCGCCGCGCCGGAGGCGGAGAGCGAGCTGGCGGTCGGCTTCTTCGGGAGCCGCTACGAGCGCGCGACGCCCGCCGAGCGGGACTACATGCGCGCGATGGCGATGCTCGGCGACGATCCGGTGCCGACGGCGGCGGTCGCCGACGAGCTGGGCCGCAAGCCGTCCAGCCTGTCGCCCGCCCGCGACGGCCTGATCAAGAAGGGCCTGATCTACAGCGCCGAGCGCGGCATGGTCGCGTTCACGGTCCCGCACTTCGGCAAGTTCCTCCGCTCCCAGCCCGCCTAGCTCAGACCTCTCTACGGGTTTCTAGCCGTGACGCTAGAAGCCGTTATAAGGCTGCATCGGTTCGTGCCGTCCGATGTCTATTCGGCTTTCTAGCATGCGTGCTAGAAAGCCGTAGATTCTCCTGCCCTGCCTTCCGAGGATTCTCTAAGGCTTTCTAGCCGTGCTCCTAGGTATCCCTATAAAGATGCAGAGGGTGTTGTCCGGCATCACGGTTGTTACGCGGAGTTATCTGGGTATGGGCGTCGATGTGCCGGACCAGGCGCGAAAAGCCGATGTCGGGGGGATCACGATGGGCGAGCAGCACCGCTACCGGGGCCAGGACCCGGACGACCTGTACTCGACGCGCGAGGAGGACGCGTACGCGAGCGGCGACGAGATGAGCTCGTCGATGGGGTCCTCGGAGTCGCGGGGCGCCGACGAGCCGTCGATGCGGCAGGAGCAGGGCGGCCAGGGCCGCGGCCCCGGCCCGCGCGGCTACCAGGACGAGCCGGGCTTCGAGGGCGGCGACCAGGGGTTCTACGACGAGGACGACCAGTACTCGTCCGACATGGGCGGCATGCACGACCAGGGCATCGCGAGCCACCGCCCGCGCCGCCAGGACGACGAGGACGAGCTGTACGGCAACCAGCTCGACGACATGCGCGACCGCGACGACGAGACCGGCGAGAACTGGTGACGCTCAGGCGCCCCCCGCCTTGAACACCGGGCGGGTGGACGGGTCGGGCGTGTGCGGCGGGAACCGGTCGAGCAGGCCGAGCGCCTCGTCGATCGCGCGGACGAGCTGGGCGTCGGTGCCGTTCGCGTGGTCCTGTGGCGTTATGTCGACATCGATGTCGGGGTCCGTCCCGTAGTTCTCGACGCGCCAGCCGACGTCGTCGAACGTGAACGAGAACTCGGGCTGGGTGGTCACCGTGCCGTCGGCGAGGCGGTGCCGGGGCCGGATGCCGACGACGCCGCCCCACGTCCGGCGGCCGATGAGCGGGCCGAGGCCGAGCAGCTTGAACGCGTGGCTGAAGATGTCGCCGTCCGAGCCGGTCCGCTCGTTGGTGATCGCGACCATCGGCCCGCGCGGCGACTCGCGCGGGTACGGCATCGGGACGCCCCAGCGCGGGAAGTTGTAGCCGATCCGGCGGCGCGCGAGCTTCTGCAGCAGCAGCCCGGACACGTTGCCGCCGCCGTTGAACCGCACGTCGACGATCAGCGCCTCGCGGTCGTACTCGGCGAGGAAGCCGCGGTGGAACTCGGCGTACCCGTCCGGGCCCATGTCGGGGACGTGCAGGTAGCCGGCGCGGCCGCCGGTCCGCTCGTGGACGAGCGCGCGGTTCGCGGCGACCCAGTCGCGGTACCGGCCGGGGCGCTCGTCGGCGAGGGTCCGGACGGCGACGGTGAACGGTGCCGCCTCGCCGCGCCGGATCGTCAGCAGCACCTCCTCGCCCGCGAGGTTGACCAGCCGCTCGCCGGGGACGACGCCGCCCGGCGCGACGGGCTCGCCGTTGATCGCGACGACCGCGTCACCGGGCCGGACGTCGATGCCGGGCCGGTTCAGCGGGGACGTGGCGGCCGGGTCCCACGGGTCGCCCTCGATGATGTGCGCGAGCACGAACCGGCCGTCCCGGATCGCCCAGTCGACGCCGAGGAAGCCCTGGGCGTAGACGGGGCGGCTGCGGTACTCGCCGCCGATCTCGTAGGCGTGGGACGTGCCGAGCTCGCCCTGCATCTCCCACAGCAGGTCGGAGAACTCCCCACGAGTTGTCACTTTGTCGACAAGAGGGAGGTAGCGGCGGTACACGGCGTCCCAGTCGATGCCCGCCATGTCCTCGTCCCAGAAATGCTCGCGTTGCAGCACCCACGTCTCCCGGAGCATCTGCCGCCACTCGGTCGCCGGGGACACCGACACCTTGACCCGGTCCAGGTCGATCCAGCCGCTGCGGCGGCCCGGCCGGTCGTCCTGCGGCTGCTCGCGGCCCGCCGCGACCAGCCGCAGCCGCGACCGCGACCGGTAGAGGAGCGTGGCGCCGTCGCGGGCGAGCCAGAAGTCGCCGACGTCGCGCAGCAGGGTCCGCGCCTGCCGCGCCGCGAAGTCGAACGCGTCGACGCGGCCGAGCGCCGGGTCGTCGCCGCGCCCGCCCTTCACCGGGAACACCGAGTACAGCGCCTGGCCCCTGATCCCCGCGATCCGCCCGTAGCGGCCCTCCGCGACCGGGAACGCGATGACCCGCCGCTCGATCCCGTCGAAGTCGATCGGCAGCCGCGCCGCCGCCGCGACGCTCGCGCCGAGGCCGGGACCGGTGACGTCCCGCGCGTCCGACCCCTCCGCGAGGCTCGCCTCGCCGGGCGCGGGCGCGGGTGCGGCTTTGCCGCCCACCGGACGCGGCGCGGCCGTGAACGGCGACGGCACGTCCTTGCGCAGGGTGACCGCGTACGGGCGGGCGCCGAGCGGGAAGCCCCGGTCGAACTGGAGCGTGTCGGACACCGGGTCGAACACGCGCTGCCCGATGAAGTACAGGTAGCGGCCCTCCGGGTCCCAGGCCGGGGCGCGGTCGTGCAGGACGGGTCGGGTGACCGGCGCGACCAGGCCCGTCTCGGCGTTGCACACCTTGATCGCGGTGGTCTGCGCGGACGTCGGGCAGGCGTAGGCGAGCCACTCGCCGCCGGGCGACCAGGCCAGGCCGCTGATCGCGCCGTACGGGCTGACGTCCAGCGGCACCGGCTCCAGCGGCCCGTCCCCCGCCGGTTCGAGCAGGTACAGCTCGTTGCGGTGGTTGGTGAACGCGAACCGGTCCGCGGCCGGCGACGGCGCCAGCTCCAGCACCCGGCCGACGTCCCCGGACGTCTCGGCGTGCGCCGCGTCCCGGGCGCCGGACGCCGTGAGCACCACGAGGCGCTCCCGCCCGTCCTCGCCGGACGCCGCCGCGATCAGCCGCCGGTCGTCGTTGAACCAGGTCAGCAGCCGGTACCGGACGCCGTCCTGCCGCCCGTGCTGGCGGACCGGCCCCTCCCAGGCCGCGAACGAGTACGCCTTGCCGCGGGTGGTGACCGCCAGGCCGTCGCCCGCGGAGTTCACCGTGACCGTGTCGAGGTACTCGGCGGCGGGCACGAACCGCCGGTTCCGCTGCGTGCGGGAGCTGCCGAGCCGCACGTCGATCCGGTGCGGGCCGCCGCCGTCGTCCGGGTCGAGGACGTACAGGTCGGCGGCGGCGTGGTAGACCAGCCGGCGGCCGTCGTCGCTGAGGTTGCGCGCGTAGTAGTCCTCGTGATGGGTGTGCCTGCGCAGGTCACCGCCGTCGGGCAGGCACGAGTAGACGTTGCCGACGCCCTCGTGGTCGGAGAGGAAGTAGATCCGTCCGCCGACCTGGCAGGGCGCCGCGAGGTTGCCGTCGAGCTCGATCAACCGCCGGAAGCCGCCGGTCCCGCCGGGGGCGATCCACAGGTCGCCGGCGGTCCCGCCCCGGTACCGCTTCCACCTGGCCGGGTCGGCGGTGTTGCGGCCGATGACGACCGCGCCGCCCGGCCCGTAGGTGGCGCTGCTCGCCGGCCCGTACGGAAGCTCGGCGGGAACGCCGCTGCCGGACGGGTCGATCGCGTACAGCCACTGGTGGTCGCGGAACGGGCGCCGGACGTCGCTGGCGTAGACGATGCGTCCGTCCGGGTCCCAGCCGGTGATCGTGCAGGACGTCCCGTGGAACGTCAGCCGCCGCGCCGCGCCGCCCGCCGCCGGCATCGCGTACACCTCGGCGGGGCCCTCCTCCCGCCCGACGAACGCCAGCAGCCGCCCGTCCCGGGACAGGCGCGGATAGGCGGCCGCCGCGACCCCGGCCGTCAGCCGGTAGGCCCGGCCGCCGGACGCGGGCACCGTCCACAGGTCGTCCTCGCACACGAAGACGACGTCGTCCCCGCGGATCGACGGGAACCGCAGGTAGCCGCCGTTTCCCCCCACGCGCGGTCAGTGCCCGCTCTCCCCGCGAGGAATCTCTACGGCCGTCTTGGACGCGTCCAATACGCCGTTAGACGGCGGTCGCGACCGGCGCCGGGACGAGCGCCGCCCGGACGGTCCGGCTCCGCTCCGCCGTCGACACCGCGAACACGACCTCCAGGTCGCGCCCGTCCGCGCGGGCCGGGAACACCACGAACCGCCAGCAGCCCTCGCGCCACACGTCCAGCGGCACGGCGCTCGCCACCACGTTCTCGTGCTCCGCCCACGCGGCGCTGTCATAGAGCGCCGCGTACGTCTCCGCGATAGGGCTGCGGCGCCGCTCGCACGGCGTCTCCGGACGTCCGAGCCCGCGCGCGCGGGACCGCCTGTCCAGCAGCTCCGGCAACTCGGGGGACAGCGCGGCGAACAGCGCCAGCTCCAGGACCAGCACCGGCCCGACCTGCGTGTGCTCGTCCCGCAGCACGTCCAGGCCCGCCATGGGCGCGCCCAGCGACGCTATGCCCGCGCCGGTGAACAGCAGCGCGCGCGCCACGCTGCGGCGGCCGACCCGCTTGGCGCTGAGGCCGCCGAAGCAGCCGCAGCCCGCGTCCGGCCGCCGCACGCGCAGCTCCCCCACCACCCAGGTCGCCGCCGCGAACGCCAGCGTCGTCGCCAGCCGCACCGAGAACTGGGAGGTCACCAGCAGCGCCAGCCCGAGCACGCCCTCGCCGAGGCCGAGCCCGAGGTTCAGCCCGCGGCTGCGGCGCAGCGCCGTCAGCCCCGCGAGCCCGGCGGGGACCGGCACCCCGTGCACGTGGTCCGGCGCGTCCGCCGCCCGCTCGCGGATCGTCAGCTTCGCCAGGCAGGCGACCAGCAGCACCATCGCCAGCAGCAGCACCTGCGTGTTCTGGAACGTCACCATGACGAGCCCTCCTCCGCGGCGCCGCCGAAACCGATGGCCGGGACGTCCGGCCGCGCGAGCACGTTGAAGCACCCTGCCTCCAGGTCGCCGCCGAGCCCCACGAACGTCTCCGGGGTCAGCTCCACGATCCGGCCCCGGGGCGACGCCCCGCACTCCACGCACCGGTCGCAGAACCGGGCCGCCGCGCAGCCGCACTCCACCACCGGCACGCGCCCGGCCCGCCCGCTGCACTCGTTGTGCACCGTGATCTCGCTGCCGATCGACAGGTACGGGAACGCGACGCAGCCCGACGGGGCGTCCGCGCACCCGCCGCCGTCCGCCTCCGGATCGACCGCCGGGTACGCCGCGCCGCGCGGCACCGGCGGGCCCGCGAACCAGGTCGCCGTGCCGCGCAGCACCGCCGGTGCGGGCTCCGCCGCCTCCGGGCCCGCCAGGTCGTCGGCCCGGTAGCCCGGCTGCGACGTGCCCGGACGCACCGCCTGCGGCCCGCCGGGGGAGCGCACGCAGATCACGTCGACCAGGTAGCCGGGCTCCAGGCGCGGGTGCCGGACCAGTACCTGCTGGAGGGCGTGCGGGGGGATCGCCACATGGGCGCGCCCGCGATGGGGGCCCATGTCCACCTCCCAGGCGTCCCGCCCGCACGCCAGCAGGGTGCCGGCGATCCGGTCGGCGTCGACCCAGATCCGGTCGATGCCCGGCCCGCCGGATTTCGGCCGGACGACGGCCTCGCGCCCCGGGCGCAGCGCGGCGAGGCCCCCGCGCCCGCCGTGCCACACCGTCGTGTCCCCGCTCATCGCCAGCCGCAGCTCGGCGCCGTCCGCGTCCAGCACCAGCAGGTGCGGGCTCGCGTCCAGGATCGTCCCGGACAGCGCGCCGAGCGGGCTCGCCGCGTTCTCCGGGAGCCCGCCGGCCTCGGGCGACGCGCCGAGCACGGCCTCGCGGAGACGGCGGCGCCTGGCTCCACGGCGGTGGGGTAGCGGCATGGCGGCACTCCGGCTCGAACTTCACGGGGGGTGACGTCTGTTAGGACGGCCAGTCAAGAGTCACGCGCCGTGCACGCGCTGTCGACGGATTTGTCGCGATAAGTCGAGGGAGGGGAGATGTTCCATGCACCTCGGATGAGGATTATTAACTGGTTGACCCGGATATGTACTTTAAGTAGGACCGGAATTACGATCAACCTGAGATCGTCAACTGTACCGGGAACCGGCGCGGTCAAGATCCACAAGCCGCGCCGACTCCACGACCCCTGGTTCGGTGGTGACGGTGAACAGCACGCGGCACGAGGAGTTCCGCGCCTACGTGGCGGACCGCGGCCCCGCCCTGCTGCGCGCCGCCATGCGCCTGACCAGCGACCGAGCCGAGGCCGAGGACCTCCTGCAGGCCGCGCTCGCCAAGACCTACCTCGCCTGGGACCGCATCCAGGACCGGGCCGCCGTCGACGGCTACGTCCGGCGCGCCATGGCCAACACCCAGATCTCGTGGTGGCGCCGGAAAAAACTGGATATTTACCCCACGGATCAGGTTCCGGACCGTCCGGTGGACGATCACACCCGGCGCGCCGAAATGCGCGACGCCCTCGGCCGCGCGCTCGGCCGCCTCCCCGAGCGGCAGCGCCTCGCGGTCATGCTCCGCTATTACGAGGACATGTCCGAAGCGGAGGTCGCCGACGTCCTCGGCGTCAGCGTCGGCACCGTCAAGAGCACCGTCTCCCGCGCCATGGCCCGCCTCCGCGACGACGACGGACTGTATTAGCCCAGGGGGGCGACCCCCTGGAACCCCCGTCACGGGCGGGCGGGGGGGGGGGGGGCGGCGCCGGGGGGCGCGCCCGGCCCCCCCCCCCCCCGCG
>NZ_JBEYYT010000188.1:0-17148 GCF_040645715.1 Spirillospora sp. NPDC046719
GCCCCGCGCCTGGCCGCCCGGCGCGTGCGGCGTGGGCGCCGGTCACCGGGCGGCCGCGCCCGGCCGCGCATCGCGACGCGTCCGCCGGCCCCGTCCCGACCGGCCCCGACGGTGCCGCGCCGCCGCCCGCGCTCTGCCATACTCGGTCCGCGTCGAGCAGCCGGTAACGCCGGGCAAGGAACAGAGGCTGCCTAGTACTGCCCGGGACCCTTCAACCTCCCCCCACAAACCATGACGGTGGGCGCAAGCGATTGTTGAGCGTGCGCGACTGGGGAACCCCGTGGTTCCCCAGACCCCTCCTGGACCCGGAGGGCACTCCCGCGCAAGACGGTCTGTCACGGGGTGCGCGCCGTTCGCGCGGGAGCACCCTCCGGACCGGTCCGTTCGTCCGTTGCGGCACCCGCCTAGGCTGCGAGCGTGGCCGATACGGAAGGCGCTCGACCGAAGATCCGCCCGGTTGAGCAGTGCAGCGACGCATACGGGTTCCTCGACCAGGTTCGGGCACGCCCAGGGATGTGGGTGCGTGACCATTCACTGCGCGAGCTGGAGACTCTCCTGTACGGATACGGTGTCGCACTGCTGATCCACGAGGTTGACGAGCGCTTCGCGTTCGGTCCCAGAGGCTCCTTCTCCGACTGGCTGGGGCAGCAGTACGGCTGGTCGTTGGTGCTCGGGTGGGCTGCGGCGATCGAAGATCATGCCGAGGGCGAATCCCCGCTCGAACGCTTCTTTCAGCTCGTCGAGGAGTTCCGTCGCTCTGCTCAGACCTGAGGAGCTTTGGGAGCCACGGTGGGAGCCACGGCGATGGATGATCTTGGATCGGGGTGAACGAGTTCGGACGGGACGCAGGTCATCGGCCCAGCGTGCGGACGGGTTCGGACGGCGGCAGTGATCGTTTGGGGACCTTGTAAACAGAAGGTTAGGGGTTCAAGTCCCCTCGCCGGCTCCCAGCTCAGAGGCCCCTCGCGATCTTCGCAAGGGGCCTCTCGCGCCATTATGGGAGCCATTGCGATCTCGGCGGCCGGGGGCTTAGTGCGGCCCAGTGCCGCGGCGCGGTGCCGTCCGTATCGAAGCGGTGCCTAGGCCGGGGCGTTCAGGGTGTCTACCACGACCGTCCGGTGGCTGACCGTCTTGTCGTAAGTCAAGAGCACGGCTCGTGCCTCCGGCTCCACCACGGCCGTCGTCATGTCATTTCCAGCAAAGGCCCGTATGGCCTCGGCGGACTCCCACAGGGTCATGACCTCCAGCTCCACCAGGTCATCCCCGTCCAGGCGGAACAGGTACGCGCCTCGATGTCCGTCTAGGCGACGGAGCGTCGGCAGCACTGAGGCGGTGAAGTGCTCGCGGTAGGCGTCCGCCCCCTCGGCGGTGGCGGTTGCGCGCCAGACTCTGGCGATCATCATGGCTCCGGTTGTCGCGGGTACCTGTGCGCGGGCGCCGAGTCGCTTGCTGATCAGGCGGTTTTGATCTCGGCGATTGCGCCGCGCAGGGTGTCGAGGAAGGCCTTGCCGTCCGTGTCGTCGCCCAGGCCGATGTAGAAGGAGGCGGGTTCCGTCGTCCCCGACCAGAGGCCGGTCGCGCTGACGCCGGTGTCGATGTTGGAGGCCAGGCCGCGGCCGACGCTCACGTCCTCCAGGCGGATCGACCGGACGTGGATGCCCCGCTGTTCTCCGGCCACGGCCACGACCAGGTAGCGGGGCAGGATCAGGGCGACCGTGGTGTGCTCTTTGTCGGGGTCGCCGGACTTCGTCAGCCGCATGAGCAGGCCCGGGCGCTTGAGCCGCACGCTGCGCGTCTCGCAGCACCACCGCGCCGCGCCCAGCACGTCGCCGAGCTGGTGCGCCTCGGCGTGCGCGGCGATCGCGTCCCGCACCGCCGGATCGAGCGACCCGGCCTCGCACCGCCTGCTGGAACGTTCGTACAGCCGATCCATCCACGACCTCCCGAGATCAGCGCAAGCGTATGGTCCCGGGAGGCGGAAACCACTCCTCCACCTGCGGCGTCCTGCGTCCACAAGTGGACGCCCGGGTGAGGACGTCGAGCTCCGGATCAGTCGGTGTACTTCTTGCTGTACAGGGTGATCGTGGTAGTCGGGGAGACCTTGGTTCCGGGTGCGGGCTTCTGCCGGACGACGACCCAGTTCCGGTCCCACAGCAGCATCCGTCCCTGACCGGTCGCGTCTTCTTCGGCGAGCATGAACAGGCCGTGGGCCTGCATCTCGTCCTGCGCCTTCTGGTGGTTGTGGCCGACGACGTCGGGAACGCGGATCAGCTTCGGCTGCGCGGCGTGCGTCTTCGTCGGTGCGGCGGCCTTCGGGGCCGCGGTCACGGTGTGCGTCGGGGTGACGGTGACGGTCTTGGCGGGCGCGGCCGTGGATGCGGTGGGCTCGCAGGCGGCGAGGGTATGGACGGTGACGCCTGCGGCGATGATCATGCGCATAGAGGATTCCTGTTCCCGTTGTGGATGCCGTGGCGGGGAAGCGTCCCTGTGGCGGCGTTTCTGGGACGTGCCGTCTTCACTGGACGTTCACGCTGGTGAGAGGGGTGTCACGAGCGGGCCAGACGGGCGGCGGTGGTTTCCCGGAGCCTTTGGGAACAGGAGGGGTTGGTTCAAGTCCCACGCACGACGCCCCCTCCCGTTGGGGAAGGGGGCGTCGTGCTGCGGGTCAGGTGGCCGTCGGGTCTACGCCCAGGGTGATGGTGGCGAGCAGGCCGCGCTCGATCCGGCCCTTGTGGAGCGGACGGATCGTCAGCAGGCCGGAGCCGGCCTGCTGGTAGATGAAGTCGTCGTCCAGCTTCACGCGCTCGACGGTGTTGTCCTTGTAGGGGGACAGCGCGGCGATCTTCTCCGCCAGGTCCTCGGCGAAGAAGAGCTGGCCGGTGTGGCTGACGTGCCCGCCGGTGTAGGTCTTCTTCTGCCGGTCGACCTTGCCTCCGATGTGCACCTTCACGTGGATGTGCAGGGCCCGCCCCTGGTACCAGCCGGGGTAGACGGTCGCGAACTCGGCGGCGCCGTGGCCGTCGGCGAGCTGGACGCCGCGCAGGAAGGTCAGGTCGTTGACCGGCTCCTGGTGCATGTCGCCGCCTCCGGGAGGCGGCCCGGTGGGGGTGCGGGTCGGCGCGTCGGTGGGGGCACCGGTCGGGGGCGTCCCGCCGCCGGGCAGGGTGTTGCCCTCGTAGCCGGAATAGACGCCGCCCGCGTCGCAGTGCCAGATGTCCACGGCCGCCCTGGGGATCGGGCGGCACGTCCGGGAGTCGACGACGGTCGTCCGCAGGATCAGCGGGACGCCCGGCCGGTCCTCGGTGATGGTGCGCCGGACCATCTCGTAGTCGAGGTAGTACGGGCCTTCGATCGTCTCCGGCGTGAGGACGCATGACGGCCGCTTCGCGCCGGACGTGGCGGACACGGGCGTGGCGGTCCCGCCCTCGGCGCCGCCGGAGAGCGCCACGCCGCCGGCGACCGCTCCGACCGTCAGGCCGACGCCGCCCATCGCGGTCAGCGCGGCGCGGCGGCTCAGCCCTGTGCGTCGCGCCGGTCCGTCTTGCTCGTTCTCGTCCATCGGGAGCCTCCTCGTTGGGGAAACGGGGACGCGGCAAGCCAAACGAGACGTCCTGAGAGCCCCATGGGCGGAGGATGAAAGTCTCATGAGCGCCGGATGCGCCCAGCGGGGAAGGGCGGGCGGAAGTTTCTTGGGACCGGTGTCGATCCGGGGAGACCGTCTTCGTATAGGGGACGAGGGGTCGGCGGTGGGCCGGCCGTAGGTGAGGAGATCAGCTCGTGGGGAACCTGACTGTGGTGGAGCACGTGACGCTCGACGGCGTGATGCAGGCGCCGGCGCGGACGGACGAGGACGAACGGGACGGGTTCCCGCACGGTGGTTGGGCGATTCCCGGGAATGACGAGGTCATGGCCTCCGAGATGGGCAAGCGGATGGGCGGCGGCGGGGCGATCCTGCTCGGCCGGCGGACGTACGAGGACTTCCGCGCGGTGTGGCCCGCCCGGAAGGACAACCCGTACACCGAGGTCCTGAACCGGACGCGGAAGTACGTCGTGTCGCGGACGTTGCGGGAGCCGCTGCCGTGGGAGAACTCGGTGCTCGTGGACGACGTGGAGGCGGTCGCGGGGATCAAGGAGCGGGAGGAGCGGCTCACGGTGCACGGCAGCGGGGAGCTCGTCCGGTCGCTCGCGCGGCTGGGGCTCGTGGACGTGTTCCTGCTGCTGATCCATCCGGTGGTGCTGGGGACGGGACGGCGGTTGTTCGCGGGATTCTCGGAGAATCTGCGGCTGGTGGGCACCGTCACGACGACGACTGGGGTCGTCATCGCGACCTATCGGAAACTGGAGGACGCATGAAGCGGTACGTGTTCAACATCATCCAGCCCGTGGGCGAGAAGCCGCCGCCGGAGGAGCTGGAGAAGGTGATGGCGAAGCTCGGTGAGATCCGGCGGGAGCTGGAGCTCTCGGAGGCGTGGGTGTTCGGGTGCCCGCTGCACGAGCCCGGCGACAGCGCGGTGGTGCGGGTCGAGGGCGATGACGTGATCGCGACCGACGGGCCGTACACCGAGAGCAAGGAGCACATCGGCGGGTTGACCATCGTCAAGATGGAGAGCCAGGACGAGGCGCTGTGGTGGGCCGGGCGGTACTCGCGGGTGACGGGGCTGCCGGTGGAGGTGCGACCCTTCCAGGGTGAGTGCTGACGACGTCGAGCGGGCGTTCCGGGAGGAGCACGGCCGCGCGGTGGCGGTGCTGGTCCGGGCGTTCGGGGATCTGGACGTCGCGGAGGAGGCCGTGCAGGACGCGTTCGCCGAGGCCGTGCGGCGCTGGCCGGTGGACGGTCCGCCGCCGAGCCCGGCGGGGTGGATCATCACGACGGCGCGGAACCGGGCGATCGACCGGCTGCGGCGGGAGGGCGCGCGGCCGGGGAAGCACGCGCAGGCGGCGCTGCTGAGCGGTCCGGCGGAGGCGGACGCTGAGCCGGCGATCGGGGACGACCGGTTGCGGCTGCTGTTCACGTGCTGCCATCCGGCGCTGGGGATGGCGGCGCGGGTGGCGTTGACGTTGCGGATGGTGGGCGGGCTGTCGACGGCGGAGGTCGCGCGGGCGTTCCTGGTGCCGGAGAAGACGATGGCGCAGCGGCTGGTGCGGGCGAAGGCGAGGATCCGGGAGGCGCGGATCCCGTACCAAGTGCCCGCGGCGGAGGACCTTCCGCGACGTCTGGCGGGGGTCCTCGCGGTGGTCTACCTGGTGTTCAACGAGGGCTACCGGCGGGAGAGGACGGCGGCGGAGGCGATCCGGCTGGGCCGGGTGCTGCTGGAGCTGATGCCGGACGAGCCGGAGGTGCGGGGGCTGCTGGCGTTGATGCTGCTGGTGGAGTCGCGGCGGGCGGCGCGGGTGCGGGACGGCGAGCTGGTACTGCTGGCCGACCAGGATCCGGGGTCGTGGGACGGGGCGATGGCGGAGGAGGGCCGGGAGCTGGTGCGGTGGTGCCTGCGGCGGAACCGTCCGGGGCCGTACCAGATCCAGGCGGCGATCAACGCGGTGCACAGCCGTCCGCCGACGGACTGGCGGCAGGTGCTCGCGCTGTACGACCAGCTGATAGCGGTGGCGCCGAGCCCGGTGGTGGCGCTGAACAGGGCGGTCGCGGTCGCGGAGGTCGAGGGGGTGGACGCGGCGCTCTCGCTGGTCGAGGAGCTGGATCTGAGCCGCTATTACCTGTTCCATGCGATCCGTGCGGATCTGCTGCGGAGGTCGGGGCGGGACGGGGAGGCCGCTGCGGCCTACGGTGAGGCGCTCGCGCGCACACAGGACGAGGTCGAGATCGCGTTCCTGGAGCGGCGGCGCCTCGCTGTGCGGCAGGGCGTCCGGGACGGGTCATGATCGGCGATTGAACGCCTGTCCGGCGACGAGGGCGCCGAGGGCGACGGTGAACCCGACGACCTGCCAGCCGGTGAGGGTCTGGCCGAGGATCGTCAGGCCGGCGAGGGTCGCGACCATCGGGTTGGTGAGGCCGAGCAGGGAGACCGAGGTGGGCGGCAGCCGGTCGATGCCGCGGAACCACAGCGCGTACGCGATCGCGGTCCCGACGATGCCGAGGTAGAGGAAGCCGAGGACGTTCTGGCCGGTCAGCGACGTGGGGACGCCTTCGAACGCGAGCGTGAAGGGGGCGAGGACGAGCCCGCCGACGGTGAGCTGCCAGCCCGTCATGACGATCGGGGACTCGGGCCGTCCCCACTTCTTGGCCAGCACGATCGCCGTGGCCATCAGCGAGGTGGCGGTGAGCATCGCGCCGATGCCGAGCGGGTCGAGGCGGGCGTCGCCGGTCAGGGTCAGCAGCGCGACGCCGCCGGTGCCGGCGATCGCCGAGTACAGCACGGCGCGGGCGGGGCGGGCGTGCAGGACGAGCACCGACAGCACCGCGACGACCAGCGGCTGGACGGAGCCGATGGTGGCGGCGACGCCGCCGGGCAGCCGGTACGCGGCGAAGAAGATCAGCGGGAAGAACGCGCCGAAGTTGAGGACGCCGAGGACGGCCGACTTCCACCACCAGGACCCCCGGGGGAGGCGGCGGTTGGCGGCGAGGAGCACCAGCCCGGCGGGCAGGGCGCGCATCGTGGCGGCCAGCAGGGGGCGGCCGTCGGGCAGCAGCGTGGTGGTGACGACGTAGGTGGTGCCCCAGCTCGCGGGCGCGAGCGCCGCGAGGCCGAGGTCGGCGGCGTAGCGGTGGCGCAGGGACCGGGGTGCCGCGATGGCGGTCATCTGGATCACCCTTCATTGATTATCTCAACGTTGAGATAACAGCACGAGGCTTACCTGACCGTCAATCCTCTGAACGTTGAGATTATTTACGGAAAGAGAGTGATCCCGGCCACCATGCCGCCACCGTCACCACACGCTGTCGGGCGAGTACGGAACGTGTCCCTTGCAGGCCCCCGGCACCCGGCCGACGCTGGCCTCGGCAACCGATCGAGAGGAGTTCCCCTTGCTTCAGGTCATCGGCGTCGGATTCGGCCGGACCGGCACGCTCTCCCTGCGGACCGCCCTGGAACGGCTCGGATTCGGGCCGTGCCACCATATGGCGGCCCTGTTCGAGGACCCCGCACAGATCGGTCTATGGCGCGAGGTCGCCGAGACAGGAACCCCCGACTGGGACCGCGTCTACGACGGCTACCGCGCGACGGTCGACTGGCCCGGCGCCGCATACTGGCGGGAACTCACCCGCCGCTATCCCGACGCGAAGGTCATACTCACCGTCCGCGACCCCGAATGCTGGTACCAGAGCGCGCGCGCCACCATCTTCCAGTCGCACAACGCGGACTTCGACGGCGCGCCGCCGGAACTCGCCGCGATGCGCGACGTCGCCCGCCGCATCGTCTGGGAGGGCGTCCTCGGCGGCCGGATCGACGAGGACCACGCGATCAGGGCGTTCAACGAGCACAACGATGCGGTGCGCCGCGAGATCCCGGCGGGGCGGCTTCTGGAGTTCGAGGCCGCCCACGGGTGGGGGCCGCTCTGCGCGTTCCTCGGCGTCCCCGTCCCGGACGAGCCGTACCCGCGCAGCAACGATCGCGCCGCGTTCGCCGCCACGCTCAAGGAACGCCTCGGGAACGCCCCCGCCTCCTGACCGCTTCCCGGCCCCCGACCGCCGTCGAGGCGATCGGGGCGGCGAGACGTCTGCGAGCGGCGAGACGTCAAGGACGTCAAGGACGTCAAGGACGTCAAGGACGTCAAGGACGACAAGGACGACGGGGACGACGGGGCGTCAGCGACGGCGGGGCGTCAGGAGCGCAGGCGGCTGACCTCGTACAGCGCGATCCCGGCCGCCACGCCGGCGTTCAGCGACTCCGCCTTGCCCGGCATCGGGATCGTCACGAGCATGTCGCAGGTGTCGGCGACGAGCCGGCCGAGGCCCTTGCCCTCCGAGCCCACGACCAGCACGAACGGGCCCGTCGCGATCTCCATGTCGCCGATGGTCACGCCGCCGCGCGCGTCCAGGCCGGCGACGAAGCAGCCGGCCTTCTGGTACGCCTTCAGCTGCCGCGCCAGGTTCGTCGCCTGCGCCACCGGGACCGTCGCGAGCGTCCCCGCGGACGACTTCCACGCGCCCGCGTTCACCCCCGCGGCGCGCCGCTCCGGCACCACCACGCCGGTGGCGCCGAACGCCGCCGCGGACCGGACGATCGCACCGAGGTTGCGCGGGTCGGTGATCCCGTCGACCGCGACGATCAGCGGGGACGTCCCGGTGAGCAGGTCGTCCGGATGCGCGTACCGGTACGGCTTGACCTGCAGCGCGATGCCCTGGTGGACGGCACCGTCGGTGAGCCGGTCCAGCTCGTTCTTTCCGGTCTCCAGCAGGGGGATGCCGCGGTCGGCGGCGATCTGGATGGACTCGCGGACCCGCTCGTCCGTGCCCGACGTCACGTACAGGGTGCTGCCGGGCACCCCCGCGCGCAGCGCCTCCACGACCGGGTTGCGGCCGGTGACCAGCTCGGGGACCTCGCCGTTCGCACGGCGCGCTCCGGCGGGACGGCCCGTCGTGGGGCGGCCCTCGGCGGTCCGTGCCGCGCGAGCGCCCGGGCCCAGCGTCTGGGTGCCGGTCCGCTTGGCGCTCTTGACGGCGCGCGCCTTCTGGCGCTTGCCGTGCCAGTGCCGGTCCTCGGCCTTGGGGGTGGGACCCTTGCCCTTGCGCTTGGCCATTGTTCGGTACGCCCCTCGCGACGATTGCGTGCTCGCCCTCGCGGCTGTCGGGCGGCTGGAAACTCCGGGGCGCGCACATGCGGGCGCCCGCGAACATGCCATTTTATCCGCCGCGGCCAGTGCGCGACGCCCGCCGGACCGAACCGCCCGCCGAGGAGGGCGGGCGGCCCGGGCCGCGACCCCGGCCCGGCGAGGTCAGCGCCCCGGGTTCGGCCAGGTCAGGGCCAAAGGGCGGCGAGATCAGGGCCAGGGGGCGGCCAGGTCAGTCGCGCTTCAGTTCCCAGCGGGCGCCGTGCGGAGTGTCCTCGACGACGATCCCGGCGTCGGCGAGGCCGTCGCGGATGGCGTCGGCGGACGCGTAGTCCTTGCGGGCCCGCGCCGCCTGCCGCTGCTCCAGGGCCACCGCGACCAGGGCGTCCACGACGGGACGCAGATCGTCGCCGCCGCCCTGGCTCCACTGCTCCGACAGCGGGTCGAGGCCCAGCACCCCGGCCATCGCCCGGACGGACGCCAGATGCCCGCGGACCGCGTCCTCGTCCCCGGCCGCCAGCGCGCTGTTGCCCTCCCGGACGGTCTCGTGCAGCGTCGCCAGCGCCTGCGGGACGCCCAGGTCGTCGTTCATCGCGGCCGCGAACGCCTCGGGCACCGAACCCGCCGGCTCCCCCGCGCCGACGACCTCGCTCGCCCGCGTGACGAACCCCTCGATGCGCTGGTAGGCCGACACCGCCTCGGCCAGCGCCGCGTCGGTGTAGTCCATCAGCGACCGGTAGTGCGCCGAGGCCAGGTAGTAGCGGATCTCCGCCGGACGGGCCTTCCCGAGCAGGTCGGGCAGCAGCACCACGTTCCCGACGGACTTGCTCATCTTCTCGCCGTCGACGGTCAGCAGCCCGTTGTGCAGCCAGTACCGCGCGAACCCGTCGCCCGCCGCACGCGACTGGGCGATCTCGTTCTCGTGGTGCGGGAAGATCAGGTCGACGCCGCCGCCGTGGATGTCGAAGACCGGCCCGAGGTACTTGGTCGCCATCGCCGAGCACTCCAGGTGCCAGCCGGGCCGCCCGTCGCCCCACGGCGTCTCCCAGGACGGCTCGCCGGGCTTGGCGCCCTTCCACAGCGCGAAGTCGCGCGGGTCGCGCTTGGCGTCCTCGTTCGGGGTGTCGCCGGTCGGCCGCATGTTCTCCAGCCGCTGGTTCGACAGCTCGCCGTAGTGGTCGGCCCAGGACTTCACGTCGAAGTACACGTCGCCGGCCGCGGTGTAGGCGTGCCCGTTCTCGATCAGCCGCCGGATCAGCACGATCATCTCCGGGACGTGCCCGGTGGCGCGCGGCTCGATCGTCGGCGGCAGGCAGCCGAGCAGGTCGTAGCCCTGCGTGAAGACGCGCTGGTTGCCCTCGGCGACCGCGAACCACGGCACGCCCCGCTCCGCCGCCACCGCGATGATCTTGTCGTCGACGTCGGTGACGTTCCGCGCGAACGTCACCTCGTAGCCGGACGCGCGCAGCCACCGCAGCAGCACGTCGTAGATGACACCGGACCGGAGGTGCCCGATGTGCGGAGAGGCCTGCGGCGTCGCACCGCACACGTACATCCCCACGCGGCCCTCTTCGAGGGGCTCGAACGTGCGGACGCTACGGGTACCGGTGTCGTAAAGGCGCAGACTCACAGCCACAGGTTATTGGATAGGCCCCTGCCCGCGCGGACTCTCGCGCACCCGCGCCCGATCCGACGGCCCCCTCCGGACGGGCCAGGAGGGGGCGGGGGGCGGTGCCTCGCATCAGGAGGAGAAGGTCTCGGCGAGGCGGGCGGCGAAGGCGGGGGCCTCGGCGCCGAAGCCGCCGTGGTCGCCCGGGTAGGTCTCGGCGGGCTTCCCGAGGCGCTCGGCCAAGGCGAGACCGGCCCGGTGGGGCGGCTCGCCGGCGGACTCCGCGCCGACCGCGACCGTGATCCGGACGGGCGACTCGCGCAGCCTACCGACGTCGAGGGCGTGGCGCCCGAAGCCGGGCACCTCGTAGCCGGCGAAGAAGTCGGTGTTCTTCTCGAAGCGCGCGAACATCTCCAGCATCTCGGGACTCGGCGCCTCCGCGGCCTCGGAGGACCCGGCGGCCTCCCCGACGCTCTCCGCCTCCCCCGCGTTCCCGGGCTCTCCCGCGTTCCCGGGCTCTGCCGCGTTGTCGGACTCTCCCGCGTTGTCGGGTTCGCCCTCGCCCCCGGGCTCGCCTTCGCTGCCGGGCTCGTCGCCGCCGGACATGCCCATGGCGGCGCCGAAGACGCCCATCGCGGGGCCGACGCCGCCTTCCCGGTAGGCGCGCTCGACGTCCGCGATGACCGACTCCCAGTGGTCGGCGTCCGGCAGCAGCCCGAGCAGCGGCGGCTCGTGCGCGACGACCGCGCGGACCTGCTCGGGATGCCGCGCCGCCAGCTCGAGCGCGATCTGCGCGCCGGAGCTGTTGCCGAACACGAAGGCGGGGCCGCCGGCCACCGCGCCGAGCAGCCGGGACGCGTCGTCGGCGTGGACGGCGATCTCCTGGCGCTCGGGCGGGCCGGTGAGCGGGCTGCGGGAGTTGCCGCGCCGGTCGTAGGTGACGACCGTGTAGCGGTCGGCGAGCAGGCCGGCGAGCCCGGCGTAGCCCGCCGCGTCGTAGATCCCGCCGCAGATCAGCAGCAGGACGGGCCCGGATCCGCGCACCTCGTAGTGCAGGGAGGCGCCGGGGACGTCAAGGGTTCGCGTCGTCGTTTCCATCGTGGTGTTCTCCGTCGAGTCGTGCGATGCGGGCTTCGAGGTAGCGCTGTTCCGGGAGGCTCGTGGTGCCGCGGGCGGCCTCCCGGTAGGCGCGGCAGGCGGCGGCCGGGTCGCCCGCCTGCTCCAGCAGGTGGGCCCGGACGGCCGCGAGCCGGTGGTGCTCGGACAGGCGCTCGTCGCCGTCCAGGGTCGCCAGCAGGTCGAGGCCGGCGCGCGGGCCGTGCACCATCGCGAGCGCGACGGCCTCGTTCAGCGTGACCATCGGGTTCGGCGCCAGGTGCGACAGCAGCCGGTACAGGGCGAGGATCTGCGGCCAGTCGGTGTCCTCGGGGCGCGGGGCCTCCGCGTGGACGGCGGCGATAGCGGCCTGCACCTGGTACGGGCCGGGCGCCGACCAGGTGAGGGCGTCGGTGATCAGCCGGGTGCCCTCGTCGATCGCCCCGGCGTCCCAGCGCGTCCTGTCCTGCTCGGACAGCGGGACGAGCAGCCCGTCCGCGCCGGTGCGGGCGGGCCTGCGGGCGTCGGTCAGCAGCATCAGGGCGAGCAGCCCGGTGACCTCCCCGTCCCCGGGCAGCAGCCCGTGCACCGCCCTGGCCAGCCGGATCGCCTCCGCCGTGAGGTCGGCGCGCTGCAGGTCCGGGCCGCTGGACGCGGTGTACCCCTCGTTGAAGATCAGGTACAGGACGTGCAGGACGGCGCGGAGCCGCTCGTCGCGCTCGGCCGGGGGCGGCGGGGCGAACCGGGCGCCGGTCGCCTTGATCCGCTGCTTGGCCCGGCTGATCCGCTGCGCCATCGTCGCCTCCGGCACCAGGAACGCCCGCGCGATCTGCGCGGTCGTCAGCCCGCCGACCGCGCGGAGGGTCAGCGCGACCTGCGAGGACGGCGTCAGCGCCGGATGGCAGCAGAGGAACAGCAGGGTCAGCGTGTCGTCGCGGTCGCCGGGACGGTCCTCGCCCGGAGCCTCCTCGCCGGCGGGCACCTCGCGCAGCGCGACGGCGGCCTCCCGGTCGCGGCGCGCGCGCTCGCTGCGCCACTGGTCGGTGAGGCGGCGCGTCGCGACGGTCAGCAGCCAGCCGCGCGGGTTCTCCGGGAGGCCCTCCTCCGGCCACTGGACGGCGGCGGCGAGCAGCGCCTCCTGGACGGCGTCCTCGCACGCGTCGAACGCGCCGTGCCGCCGCACGAGGGTCCCGAGGACCTGCGGCGCCAGCTCGCGCAGCAGGTCCTCGACCGCGACGGGCACGGTCACATCTCGCTTCCGGCGTGGTGCATCACGGGGCGGACCTCCATGCGCCCGCCGAACCGGACGTCCGGCCAGCGCGAGGCGATCTCGACGGCCCGCTCCAGGCTGTCGCAGTCGACGGTGAGGTAGCCGGCGAGGTGCTCCTTCGCCTCGAGGAACGGGCCGTCGGTCACGGCGGGCAGCCCGTCCTTCTGCCGGACGACCCGGGTGGTGGACGGGTCGGCGAGCGCCTCGGTCACCACGAGCTCGCCGCGCTCGGTGATCTCCTTCATGATCTCGTCGACCTCGCCGAACAGCTCCTGCCGCTCCTGCTCGGTCAGCTCCTCGACGAACCCCGGCCGGTTGAAGATCAGCAGCATGTACTTCACGGTGTCTCCTCGTTCTGGTGGCGCGGCCTCTCGCGGCCGCCCCGGTCCCGGTGGCGGCCCTCGTCGGCCGCCCGTCACCCACTGATCGGAGCCGCGGCCGGTTCCTCGACATCCTTCCCGAAGAAATCTTCGGATCCCCGAAAAACCTCCGGAGGGCGTCCCGTGCCCGGTGCCGGCCGGCCGGGCTCGCACCTGCCGGAACGTGGTGCCAGGTCGCCGGGTCCGCGGGGCGTGGAGGGCCCGGCGGACGGCGGCGCCCGCACGTCAGTGGGTGCCTAGTAGTTCTTTGATCTGGTCGCAGAGGAGGGTGAAGGGCAGGGCGTCGGGCATATGGCCGGCGACCGCGGCCAGGTCGGGACGGCCGCCGTACGAGCGCACGGTCACCAGCCCGTCCTCGATCCCGACCTCGCGGACCGCCTGCCACGGGACCCGCTGCCCGTCCTTCTCGACGCCTTCCAGGTCGACGGTGAAGGGCCCCAGACGCACGGTCTCGCCCGCCTTGACCGCCGCGAGATGCCGGGGCACCGCGCGGCGCGTCACCTCGGCGGCGATCGTCTCGCCGAGCAGCCGGACGCCCGGGAGCTCGTCGCCGAAGCGCAGGACGCGCCCGTCCGAGCTCACGACCGTGAAGCGCCACCGCGTCCCGCCGGTCGGCCCGGAGCCGCCCGCGCCCAGGGCCGAGCCGCTGGGCGATGCCGGAGCCCTGCCCCCAAGGTGGACGCCGGAGACCGTCACCGAGACCAGGTCGTCCCATACGAACACACCGGCATTGCTGCCCGGGCCGCGGGTCGCGAGCGTCCCCTGCGGGGTGTGCCCTCCCCACGTGTCGCCCTCCCCGCGTGCGTCCCCATGCGCGCGATGGGCGGACGTCGACGTGGCGCCCCCGGCGGCGGGAGGTGGGGACACCAGGAGGCCACCGGTGTACAGGTGCACGACGGGGGCGCGTTTCCACACGATGCCCCAGCCCGCGATCCACCCGGCGGCCGCGGCGCAGCCCATGGCGATCACGGTGAGCGGCGCGCCGAGCCAGGCGCGGCCGGACAGGAAGGCGGCGACGGCGAGCGGGACCAGCACGGCCACGGCCGCGGCGAGCGCGGCCAGCCAGGTGAGCGCGCGGCGCCGGGCCGGCCGTGCGTCGAAGGCCCGGACCGGCTCGCCGAGACCGGGCGGCTCAGCCATCGCCCTCCCGCTGGCCGGAGGTGCGGGCCCACGTCCACGCGTACTCGGGGTCCTCGCAGCGGCGCGCCGCGGCGCCCAGCCGCAGCGGGCGGAACGTGTCGATCATGACGGCCATCTCCGTGGTGCGGTCGTGCCCCTGCCGCACCGCCTCCACGACCGCCTCGACGGCGCCCGGCTGCGGGCCGTGCGTGAACCCCGACGGATGCAGCGAGATGGAGCCGATGCCGATCCCCGAGCCCTTGCGGGCCGAGTAGTCCCCGGCGACGTAGAACATCATCTCGTCGCTGTCGACGTTGTGGTGGTTGTACGGGATCGGCACGGCCCGGTCGTCGAAGTCGAGGGGACGCGGGCAGAACGAGCAGATCACGAACCCCGGGCCCTCGAACGTCTGGTGGACCGGCGGCGGCGCGTGCGTCCGCTTCACGATGGGCTCGAAGTCGTTGATGTTGAAGACGTAGGGGTACAGGTAGCCGTCCCAGCCGACGACGTCGAACGGGTGCCGCAGGTACGTCAGGCGCGACAGCCCGTTCCGGTTGCGGACGAGGACGGGCACCTCGCCGCCGTCCACCAGGAGGGGTTCGGACGGCCCGCGCAGGTCGCGCTCGCTGTAGGGGGCGTGCTCCAGGAACTGCCCGTACTGCGACAGGTACCGCTTCGGCGGCCTGATGTGCCCTCTCGCCTCGATGACGAGCGCGTGGAGAGAGGCCCCGCCGCCCCGTTCCGGCAGCACCCACCGGTGGATGGTCCCGGTCGGGATGACCACGTAGTCGCCCTCGCCGGCGTCGAGCGCCCCGTAGGTCGTCTCGACCCTGGCCCGCCCGGACTGGACGTACACGACCTCGGCGCCGGCCGAGTTCCGGTACAGCTCGCTGGTGGCGTCCGCCGCGACGAACGAGAGCGTCACGTCGTCGTTGCCGAAAAGGATCTGCCGGCCGAGCACCATGTCACCGCCCTCGGGCAGGTCCTGGGTGCGGTAGGCGCGCGGCTGCAGCGGATGGTTCGGGGCGAGCCCGGCGCCGTCGGCGGCCCCGTCCCGCACGCCCTCGCTCTTGGTGATCGCCGTCGGGGCGTGCCGGTGGTACAGCAGGCTGGAGTCGGACGTGAAGCCCTCCTCGCCCATCAGCTCCTCGGCGTACAGGCCGCCGTCCGGCCGCCGGAACTGCACGTGACGCTTCCGCGGGATCTCCCCCACGGCCCTGTAGTACGGCATCGCCGCCTCCCATCGGGGACGCCTTCGTCCCCTTACGGTACGTCTTCACCCGTGTCGCGGCGGGGGCCCGCCGACCCCGACGCCTCCATGTTCGAGGCCGCGCGCGGCGAACGGCAGCAGAACGTCGTTCTGTGGATAACCGGGCCGTCAGGTCAGTGCCGGATGCACCGTGCCAACGACCTCCCCCAGCGAGATGACCGACCCCGACGCGCCCGGGGCCGTCGCCCGGATCGTCACCGTGTCGCCGTCCTCCAGGAACGTCCGTTTCGTCCCATCGCCGAGGTCCACCGGCTCGCGGCCGTTCCAGCCGAGCTCCAGCAGGCAGCCGCGCTGGCCGCGCTCCGGCCCCGACACCGTCCCGGACGCGAACAGGTCGCCCGTGCGCAGCGGCGCGCCGTTCACCGTGGCGTGCGCGAGCTGCTGCGGCGCCGTCCAGTACATCCCGGCGAACGGCGGCTCGGACACGACCTGCCCGTTGATCAGGACCTCGAGCCGCAGGTCAAGGCCCCACGGCTCGGCGCAGCGCAGGTAGCCGAGCGGCTCCGGGTCCTGGACGGGCGGGTCCACCCGCGCGTGCTCCAGCGCGGCCACCGGCACCACCCACGGGGAGATCGACGTCGCGAACGACTTGCTGAGGAACGGCCCGAGCGGCTGCGACTCCCACGCCTGGAGGTCGCGCGCGCTCCAGTCGTTGACCAGCAGGAACCCGAACACGTGATCGCGGAAGGCGCCGGTCGGCACGCCCCGTCCCGGCATCGACGGGACGCCCGCGACGAACCCGACCTCCGCCTCGAAGTCCAGCCGCAGCGACGGCCCGTACGACGGCTCCGGCTCGCTCACCCCGGTCATGCGCTGCCCGGACGGCCGGACGATCGGCGTGCCCGACGGGTACACCGTCCCGGCGCGGCCGTGGTAGCCGACCGGCAGCCGCTTCCAGTTCGGCTTGAGCGGCTCGCCCTGCGGCCGGAAGATCCTCCCGACGTTGGCCGCGTGGTGCTCGGACGAGTAGAAGTCCACGTAGTCGGCGACCTCGATCGGGCGCAGCACCTCCACGTCCGCCAGCGGGATCAGGTGCGGTTCCACCTGGGGACGGTGCGCCGCGTCCGTCAGCAGGTCGGTGAGGCGGGCGCGGTTGGCCTGCCAGGCGGCGCGCCCCGCCACCATGAACGCGTTGAGCGAACCGGACGCGAAGTAGTGCCGGTCCTCCACCAGCCCGGCGGCCGACAGCCCCGCGAGGTCGAGCACGTACGCGCCGATCGCCACGCCCACGCGCGGCATCTCCCCGGGACGCGAGAACACGCCGTACGGGAGGTTCCCGATGCCGAAGCCGTCGTCCTCGTCCAGCTCCACCCACGAAACCGTTGTCATGGAGACATATCTTCCCCGGTGTCCCACGTTCTGACCGGCTCCGAGCGCCCCTCATCCGGCCCCGCCCGCACGGGACGCGCCCGGGGCCGCGGCTCACTCCACGGGAGGCGTGGGACCGCTGCGGAAGTTGCCGGACGGCGGCGGGTTCCAGTCCCAGATGCGGCCCTCGCCGGACTCCCGCTCGTCCTCCGGGCTGGGCGACGGGTGCGGGACGCGCGGGACCGGCGGGGCGTCGCCGCCGTCGCCCGCGTCCGGGTCCTCGGCCCGGTCGGCGGGCGGGCCGTCCTGCTCCTCCGCGCCGTCGTCGTGGGCGGCGGGCTCGGCGCCGCCGGTGGCGGGCGCGGCATCGCCG